>JAZRMZ010000127.1:0-5127 GCA_045647905.1 Clostridia bacterium | reverse complement strand
AATATGGGCCGACAGATTGTGATTGCAGGTGACAGAAATCATCCTGAGGTGAAAGGCATAAACGGATGGTGTGAAAATTCAGCGGTGATAATCGGTGCCGATGAAGAATATGGGGATTTTTTGGAAAAAAATCCCGAAATTTCCATATCTTTGGTGGCTCAGACCACCATGAGGAAAGAAAAAGTAAAAAAAATTGAAAAAAATTTAAAAAAACATTTTACAAATGTGAATTTTTTTGATACAATATGTAGTGCAACCGAAGAAAGACAGCTTGCGGCTGAAAAACTTTCACGGGAGTGCGATATGATGTTTGTCTTTGGTGGCAAAAACAGTTCCAATACGGAAAAGCTTTTTGAAATATGCCGTGAAGGCTGTGCCGAGACATTCAAAGTTGAAAATGCAAAAGAATTAAATGAGCTTGCTCATTTGTTAAAAAATAATAAAAATATAAAAAAAGTAGGCATTACCGCCGGAGCATCGACTCCGGATTCGGTAATCAAGGAGGCAAATTTAACCATGGCGGAAATCACAAATGAAATGAACTTTGCAGAGGCATTGGAAGAAACTTTAAAGCCCTTAACAACAGGTGATATTGTTAAAGGTGTAGTTATCGGAATTACCCCTACAGAGGTACAGGTGGACATTGACGGCAAGTATGACGGCGTTATTCCTGCAAATGAAGTATCAAACGACACAACAGCAGATATCAAATCTTTGGTGAAGATTGGTGATGAAGTTGATGTTTTTGTTGTTCATGTAAGCGACCGTGACGGCGTTGTAACTCTTTCAAAGAAGAAAATTGATGCAGAAAAAGGTTTGGTTGAACTTCGTGAAGACTTTGAAAATGAAGCAGTTCTCACAGGCAGAATCGTTGAAATCGTAAAGGGCGGTATTGTTACAATCGCAAAGGGAATCAGAGTATTCATTCCTGCGTCTGAAGCGGCAGAACGTTTTGTTGAAGATCTTGGCTCACTTCTCAATACAGAAGTTTCATTCAAAATCATAAAGATGGATAAGGACCGCAGAGGTCGTTTGAGAGTTGTTGGCTCAATCAAGGTTGTTGCAAAAGAAATCAGTGCAAAGAAATCAGAAGAATTCTGGGCAACTGCTGCAGTTGAAAAGAAGTATACCGGAACAATCAAGTCACTCACTGATTTTGGTGCATTTGTTGACCTTGGCGGTGTTGACGGTCTTGTTCATATTTCTGAACTCTCTGACAACCGCATCAAGCATCCTTCGGAAGTTGTTGCTGTTGGTGACTCAATTGATGTTTACATCAAGGAGCTCAATAAGGAAACCGGTAAGATTTCACTTGTGAAAGAACTTGAAGCTGACAAGAAGGCAAGAGAAGCTGCTTTCTGGGCATCACTTGAAGTTGGTAAAGCATATAACGGAAAAGTTAAGTCAATCACAAAGTTTGGTGCATTTGTTGATATTGGCGGTGTTGACGGTCTTGTTCATGTTTCTGAACTTTCATGGAACAGAATCAAGGATCCTTCGGAAGTTGTTGCTGTTGGCGATACTCTTGAAGTTTATATCAAGGATATTGACGTTGAAGCAAAGAAGATTTCTCTGGGTCACAAGAAGGAAGAAGACAGCCCCTGGTATCAGGCAACAAAAGACCTCAAGGTTGGCGACAACATCAAGTGTAAGGTTGTTCGTATTCTTCCCTTTGGTGCATTTGCAGAAGTTGCTCCTTTTGTTGACGGTTTGATTCATATTTCTCAGATTGCAAACTCAAGAATTGAAAAACCCTCTGATGTTTTGAACATTGGTGACGAAGTTGAAGTTCAGATTACTGAAATCAACCACGAAACAAAGCAGATTGGTCTTTCAAGAAAGGTTCTTCTTCCTGATTATACAGCTGAAGAAGCAAAGGAAGAAGCTGTTGTTGAAGAAGCTGCTGCTGATGAATCATATACTGAAGAAGGTTCATTCACATTGGGCGATATTCTTGATGCTGAATAGTTGATAATGAATTTTTACAAAGGCGGTTATCTTGATGATTAACCGCCTTAATTTCTTTGTATAAAAGAAATGAGGGCAAAGTGATGAGCTGGATTTTTGAAATAATCAAAGCTTGAATGGCTGAAAGAAGGTTGAATTCATGAATGTAGTTGAATACAAAGGTTCGTTGAAAAATAAAAAAATATCTGTCATCGGCATTGGGGTCAGCAATGTTCCTTTAATCAGATTTTTGATTGAAGGCGGTGCGACTGTAACGGCTCATGACAGAAAAAATGCAGATGCATTGGGCGAGATATATGCAGAACTTAGTGGACTTGGAGTGCGGTTTGTTCTCGGCGATGATTATTTGAAGAATATTCCTCTCGAAACAGAGGTTATATTCAAAACTCCGGGGCTTCGGGGTGATGTGCCTGAACTTCTTGCGGCAAAGGAAAAGGGAATTGAGGTTACTTCCGAGATGGAGCTGTTTTTTGAGCTTTGTCCCTGTGATATTATTGCCGTTACGGGAAGTGACGGAAAAACCACCACAACAACCCTTATCGGAGAAATGCTGAAAGCCGAGGGCTACACTTGCCATATTGGCGGAAATATCGGCAAACCTCTTGTTGCAGAGCTTGAAAACATGAAGGAAACGGATAAGGCAATTCTTGAACTTTCTAGCTTTCAGCTGTTTTCAATGAAAAAAAGTCCCAAGGTGGCTGTGATTACAAACGTAACGCCCAATCACCTTGACTGGCACAAGGATTTTGATGAATATATTGAATCAAAGAAAAATATCATGAAATTTCAAGGCGAGGACGATATTCTTGTTACCAATGGGGCAAATGACATAACAAGGAAAATTGGTGAAGAAGCTGTTGCACAATGGCGATGCTTTTCATCTGCATCTGATGCTTTGGTGCACATTGAAGATGAATGTGTTTTTTATGGAGCTGAGCCGGTACTCAAGGTTGATGATATAAGGATTCCGGGGAAGCACAATGTGGAGAATTATATGGCGGCAATTGCGGCAACCCGTGATTATGTTTCAACTGCAACGGTTGAAAAAGTTGCAAAAAACTTTGGCGGTGTTGCACATAGAATTGAGTTTGTGCGTGAACTGGACGGGGTGAAATATTATAATGATTCAATTGCCAGCAGCCCGGCGAGAACGACAGCAGGACTCAAATCTTTTGAAAATAAGGTGATTCTGATTGCCGGCGGCTATGACAAGAAAATTCCTTTCGATGAATTTGGTGAGGTTGTTAATACTTATGTCAAGAAGCTGGTTCTTGTGGGAGCAACTTCCGAAAAAATTGAAGCGGCAGTGAAAAATGCCGGGAATTTTGAAGATATTCAAATGTTCAGAGAAACAGATTTTGAAGCAGCAATTAACACTGCACGCAGATGTGCTGAAGCAGGAGACGTCGTTTTGCTTTCACCTGCGTGCGCCAGCTTTGATTTGTTTGAAAATTTTGAAGTCAGAGGCAATACGTTTAAAAAGATTGTAATGGATTTTTGAACTGATGCGTAAAATAAACAGAAGGGTCTGTAGCAAAATGATTTTTTCGGGACGTCCTAAAGGTCGTCCCCTACATATATTGTACACGTGATACAATTTGTAGGGGACGGCGGTTTCCGACGAACCGTTCTTTTTCATTTTGCTACAGACCCTTAATGTATGCAAAAATAATTTTATATTAGTTTGAAGTAAGAAGCACACGTTGCATTACATCGTCCCAAGCAACATTAACTCCGAAACAGGCTGCAACAAATCTTACGGGGACCAGCGTTCTTCCGTTAATAATTTGAGCAGGTACGTCAAGTGTTACCGTTTCACCATTTTTGGTTGCAATAGTGTTGTTAACGGTAAGGCTGATTTTTATATCATCTTTAACGGCGGTAACTGTCTGAGTGCTATCGTCCCATTCAACCGATGCACCTATTTTTTCAAATATAGCCCGAAGTGGAACAAGTGTTCTACCGCTTTCAATTATGGGAACCTGGTCAAAGGCAATTTTTTCACCGTTATAGGTTACTGTGGGAATAATTCCCTTTTTAAGCCTTACAACATAGGTTTTACCGTTTGTACGCATCAGTGCATATCCGTCATCGTTAAAGTTGGTAACATAACAGTTGAATTCATACTTTTTATTAGTGGACATAATTTCTGTTAATGTGGTTTTGTATTCCCGTTCTTCCGAATCCTTTCCTGTCCAGCCGTCGTTTTCCGTTTCGCACAGAAGGCCCATATTATAATCATAACCATAATAGCTTTGTCCTAAATATGAATAACGTATGGTGTCGGTTACGTCTTTGTAGCAACTCATCTCAAGTTCGGGATTTACAGCGCGAATCAGTCCGTCATTAAAGCCTTCAGACGAATCAGAATAATACGGATCATCACCAAGGTAAGTATATGCTGTTTCTGAATCGGTGAAATCGCAAATATCGGTTGTTGTAACCTCGCCTGTGTAACTTACGACAGTATGTACAACTTTTGCTTTGGTGTAGTCCTCTGAGTAAACAATTTCATATTTGTCAAAGCCCATGTCATAGTCTTTGGAATAACTTGTTTCCGCAACTACTTCAAATAGTTCGTTATTAAACGGGTCCAGAAAGTCCCCTCTGAAGCTTGAGGCAAATGCTGTGTTCTGCAGGCAAATAAGTGCTAAAATAAGAGATAAAATTTTTTTCATGTGTATACCTTCTTTCTTTTTAGTATAGTATATCACAGTAATATTATCATTTCAAGCTAAAATATAAAAACGCAGAAATTTCATCGAATCTCTGCGTTTTTTGAAATTACAGTATTATACAAATCAGGCCGCCTGAGCCTTCGTTGATAATTTTCTGGAGTGTTTCCTGAAGTTTCAGCTGTGCGTCATCGGGCATACGATATAGTTTGTTGTGGAGACCTTCGTTAACAAGCTCGTGAAGAGATTTGCCGAAGATGTTTGATTCCCAGATTTTCTTTGGGTCGGTTTCAAATTCGTTGAGCAGATAGTGAACAAGCTCCTCGGACTGCTTTTCAGTTCCCACAATGGGACTAACCTCGGTTTCGATGTCGGCGCGAATCATATGTATGATAAGTAGCAAACTGGGGTCTTTAATTGCTTTTTGTTTTATGATGTACATTTTATCGTAGTTTTTGAAAAATTGCAAGGCTTTTGAACATAT
>JAZRMZ010000126.1:0-10774 GCA_045647905.1 Clostridia bacterium | reverse complement strand
CAATAGCCGCAATAGCCTTTGCCACATCCTGTCTGATATACGCCGGAACATCAGACCTTCTTGTGTGGTCAGCGAGCATCTTCAACAGTGCTTTATGGTGGTAGGAAATTTGTCTTATTCGCTGTTTCTTCTTCTGTTCCGTTGACAATTCTTTTTTTATTTCAGGTCTGCTTTCCTTATCAAAAATAGTCTTTTCTTTTTCAATCAACTTATGGAGCTTATCTGCCATCTCCTCACCGAGCTTATGCATTTCGCTATTCCTGACTTCAAGCTCGCTTTTGACCTTATCACGAACGACACCCTTCATTTCCTCACGGAGTGCCCCACCGTCAACAGTTACCTTTGTTTCGCCCATAGAACCTGAAACAAAAGCTTCGTTGAGCAGTTTTTCAACCATAACATTTCCCAACCATTCTTTCATTTCTGAGGAATACTCTCTAAAATATGGGTTTTCTTTCAGGAACTTCACATCATCAAGAACCTTTGCAATCTGCCGCAACTGGTCAATCTGATGCACCTCTTTTTCAATATTGAAGTGTTCAGGATATGTTTCCGAAAGCTCCTGATACGCAATATCAATCTGGAGTCCTCCTGACTTAACTAAACGAAGTCTGCCAAAGGTTCCTTTTCGGATTTCTTCATATTCACTTCCCAAATCTTTTAATGTTTGCTCACTTACAGAAATTTTCTGTGTTCTGAGAAAATCTCTCAAATCCTTTGTTGCTGCATATTCCGCACTGTCTGAAATCAACCCTTCATCAACAACCGCTCCGGCAAGCTCCATAACTTTACTTTTAAAAGTAGGTAAATCTATTTCACCTTTTATAAGCTGTTGAACATCATCGGATAATCCTTCAAAATCTGTCGCAAGCTGTTCACCTCTGTAATTGAAGTCAAATTCATCAACAATTTCTCCTGCAGCCTTTGTCATTCTTTCCTTTGATGCAGTTGCTCCCACATTTCTCAGCTTTTCAAGTTTTTCATTGGCAAGTCGGTTTGCCTTTTTCAGAATGGCATTTTCAACAAGAATATCCTCGTCAAATTTCAACGACTTTTTACTGTCCGATACATCTTTTCCCGATTTTTGCATAAACTGAGTATTGACAGAACCATTTTTTTGTGGTACATTGTCTTTAGAGGTTGTTGTTCCTTTTGGGCCTTTGAGCCGTTGACTTGGAACAGCAACCTGTTTTATTTCACCAATATTATATGCTTCTTTTCCATCTTCATTTATTCCTACAGAAAGGTTCAACCTATAATATTTACCATCTAAATCCATAAAAAATGCAGTTCTGTAATCAAATCCAAACCTTGCAAACCCATTTGGATGTTGTTTCTTCGGTGGCTTAGTTTTATCATATTGTGAAACAGAAATGATCTCATCAATTACACCCGATGCATTACCCTTAACCATATAATAATCATCTGCAAAATTTCCTCTGTCGCTTAACTTCCATGCTGTACGTCCTGTTATCACAATACTTTCTTCATTATCCATAGGAATAACAAAATCTTTTCCTTTTCGCACTACTTTATTTACATAATCAAAAATTTCCGCTTCCCAATCATCAGGGTTTTGGCTTTTAATGACTTGTTCGTCAGCTTTTACATATAATTTGTTTGTATTTGGAATGTTCTTTATCGACCGCTTAACCTCAACTCCATCTTTGAGAGAACTATCCTCACCCAATTTGTCATCCTGAGCGGAGTCGAAGGAACTTTCATGGCTCCCCTTGGGGGGAGCTGTCTGCCTCGCAGACTGAGAGGGGGCATTTTTCTCCCTCACAACCCTCTCACTCTCAGCAAATGCCGTACCAAGAAGGTCACGAGCCTTTTCAAGCTCACTCATAGGCATGCCAAAGGTATCCTTCGCCGCCTTGTCCTGTGCCTTTTTGTCGCCCTTAAATGCTTTTTTCACATTACTGATAAAATCCTTGATAGCCTGCCATAGCTGCTTAAAAACACCTCTGTTTTGTTCTGCAGTTTCTCCAAGCCTGCCGTTTTTGAAATCATCAACAAACTGATTCAAGGTCTTAGGGCTTTTCAGAATATACCCCGTATACTCAGCCGCAACTTCATCATAAAGGTCCGCCTGTGAAATTTCAACACCCTTTTCTGCATATGCCGATGCAACACCGTCCGCCAACTTAGGGTTATTGGCAACAACATAATTTCTGTACTTAGCATATTCAATTGGTGCAAGCTCCTGCATACGGTGCGTAATTTCATGTCCCACAACAACCGCCGCAATGTTTTCAGCAGTCATATCCTCGTGATAGGCATCCTTGGCAATCCGTATGTAACCGTTTTCAATTGAACCGTTAACCGTTCCGTTTTCCAGAGTGTTTACAAATTCAATTTTCACGCCCAGAGCCTTTGCAACTCTGTCGGCCGCTTTTATAAGCTCCTTGTCATAGCTCTTTGCAATATCATTGCCCACAACGCCCGACTCTTTTCCGTATGACGTGATATACTGCACATTTTTCTTCTGCTGCTCAAGAGAGATTTTTGCATCATTAACTCCCGCATAATATGCCGCGGTCTTCTGGTCTTCAGACATCATATTGCTGAACAGCGTCCCCTGTGTTTCGCTATCTGCAGTCTTATAATCCTGACCAATAAATCCCCTTCGATAAAACTGATTAAACCCCTGAGCATAAGTGTCTGCATCCTGCCCCTCACGGTAATTCGCTTCAAAAGCCCTCTGTCCGCTAATGCCAAAGCCTTTGCCTTCCCCGCTGTTGGGAGAAGGTGTCAGTTCCGCTGACGGATGGGGTGTCTTTTTTTCAGAATCGCCATTCTCTACCGACTTATCCACCTGAGCGTAGCCGACAGAAACAGTCGGCTTCTTTTTCAGCTTAGATAAAACATTTTCGCCTTTGATTCTTTCATTAATTTTTTTATCAATTGTATTGTTTTTTTTAATAGTATCATCAAGCTCTTTTTTGATTTTGAGTGTATTCTCACTTTTTGTAAAAAGCGCGCCGGTTCCTTTGGACATATCCTTTGAATAGCTTTCAAAATACTTATCATACAGATTGTTTGCTTTGTTGTCATAAAACCGTTTTTGTTCTAAATCATTTTTAAGGCTTGGTGATAAATCAATTGCCAAGCCTGCACCGCCAAACATAGCGCTGCCTGTGAATCCGCCGGCAAACGCCATAAGATAATCCGCCGCAGTAGGGGCCGGAGCATTCTCATCATATGTATACCGTTTCAAAAAAGGAGTTAAAAACTCAGAAGCAACTTCTTCAAGGCCCTCACCGCCTGCATCAATTGCATATTTTACAACCTTTCGCACAGCCGGAGAGGAAACAAGCTTTGACGCTCCTTTAGCAATATATTTGTCCATTGCACCTTTCATAAACGGAATACCGCCTACCACCTTTTCTATGGCAAGTTCTGTTCCGGCAGACAACGCACCATACCCCATCGCTTCTTCTTTTGTCGCACCACCAGCAAGAGCTTCCGCATAGGAATTTCCGTATACCTGACTTGCCAACAACCCCATCCCCAAAGTTGGGTCTAATGCAGACACTGCAACCTGTGGAATCAGCTGAGCTGAACTGCCTATGAGTTCTGCTGTTGTCTGCTGCCACGCAGGAAGATTTGAATAGCTTTCCTTTTCCTTAGCAAATTCCTCCTGCTGTTTTTCATAGCGTTTTGCCATATTTTTATTAGATGCTTCTATTTGCTCGTCAATCACTTTTCCGTAATTCTTGCTATATCCTTCTATCCATCCGCGGTCTTCAGCTATAATCATAGCAGGGTCATATTTTGTCATTTCAAGCTGATTGTTTACAGAATTAACAAACATATTAGTTATTCCCTGCCCTACACTTTTAAGAGCCTGCTTTGCATTAATCAGCAAGGCATCCAAAAAATTTTCATCTTCTTCAGCCTTGGGTGTTAATGCCGATGCCTCTTTCTTACCTTTATCAACAGTTTTTTGCTTGTCCGTAAGAGATTTTACATAAGCAATCCCCTCCGCACCTGTTTTCCTGTCCAAATCAGAGCCATTAGCAAGAGAATTAAAACGCTCCACCGCTTCCATACCCGTTTTTCTTTTCGGGGCATTCCCTTTCACAAGAGCGTTCCAATTGTCCACAGCGGCAATGCCTGTTTTTCCGCTCGTTGTAGTCTTTGCAGCAGAACTTGAAACCGAACCGGAACTTGTGTCCCGGTTCTTATTCGTTGTCTCGTTTTCCTTTTTATAAAGTTCATTTATTTTCTGAAGCTTGCTTCTTCCCATGATTTCACCTCATTATCTCCAATAATGGTTATCTTTCTCAACAACATCTACCACTGACTGCGGTAATCCCAACTGTTTAAGATACTCAAATCCATCTTCAGCCGAAATACCATCATTGTTGGCAATTTCATATACAACCATTTCCCTTGCCGCAGGGTCAACCGTGTACTTACCTGTATTTTTGTCATAGCTTATAACAGGCTTTCCATATTTAGACTGCGTCTCACTGTTCAGCTTGTTCACAAGTCCGTCAAGCCCCGTTTTTCCCGAAGCTTGCTTTACCGAACCTCCCGAATAACTGCTTCCTGAACCGCCGCTCCTTTGAGTTACTTTTGCCATTTGACCGGGCGTGGGAGGCTTTTTATCCGACCGATTTTTTCTGGCAGATTGAACCAGGCTGTCCACAATCCCCGCATACCCATTAATCGGCATACCGTACATAGGCAACACTGCAGGAGTTGTGTCATCATATAAGCCGGGATACATCAATCCCATCTGAGTGTCAAACTCTCCTTCAGGGTTTTCCGTTTCCTGAATCCCCAACTGTTCAGAGGGAATCATTCCGTCAAAAAACATAGAGCTCATACCGTTTGCACCAAGAGCCGCAGGCATACCAAACATCCCTGTCATGGGCATACCGCCCATACGCTCATACATATTCCAGTTTGCAATTGCCTTCCATGTATCTGAATCCGTTCCTATTCCTGCCGCCGCCAGAGCCTCCTCCGATGGCATATATCCATTCTGTATCATTGTCATAGCAAGCTCAAAAGCCTTGTTTTCATCTGCTTCCGCCCTGTTATATGCAGTTTCATCCTCGTAAACCTGTCTGTTATAATCACGCTCATCAAGATACCGTTCATCCGCAATCCTGTCTCTGTTACTTCTGTATTCTCTGTCAAGCTGACCGTTCACCAGACTGTCTGCAAGTCCCACATTGGTCTGGAACACATTCATGTCATTGAGATACCTGTTGTAATCATCAGTTTCAAGCATCCTTGCAATCTCCAAATCCTGACGTTTCAGATTTTCCTCATTCATATAACGGTTATATGCCGCATTAAAGAGTTCAGGAACCTTGTCCGCAAGCTGCTGCATATAATAATTATTTGCCTGAGCCGCCGCCGAAACCGCATAAGAATTATTTCCCCCTGCATTCTGAGCCACCTGTGCAAGAGTGTCCTGCATAGCACGCTGTCCCTCACGGGTATACATATCCTTGTATGCCTGATAGTTGGGGTCAGATTCCATATCATATGAAAATTCCTTACCATTCATAACCCTGTCAAACAGCTCATCCACCTTGGCACCGTATTTATCCTCATATACAGGCCTGTTTTGAAACTGACCGCCAACCCCCATCAAATCATTAAAATGATACCGCATAGCCGCATCATGAATTTCATCACCCGAAAACTGCGAGAGACCGGGGTTGGTGTTTGCCTTGTTAACACGGTAATCGTCAAGCTCCTTTATGTATGCGCCGGGCGCACCGTTCTGCATACCGGTCTTTATCTCATTCCCCACATCAATATAATCGTAGGTCTTGGGGTAATTCAGTCCCAGCTTGTCAATCTTATAGTTTCTGTCTCTTTCATAACCTTCTGCCGCTCCAAAGTCGCCCCTTGCCGCCGCCTCGTTACGCTTCGCCATATAATCCGTATCATCGTCAATTTTTCTGAACGTAAATTTATTCATAATTTCACACCCCTCATCTTTCATTCCTCATCTGCATAAAATCCCTTACCAGATTATGGATTTTACACTCACCCTTGCCCGAAATCCTGACCCTGAACTTGTCACAGCGATTTTTCGGAAGGGGAATCGCAACCGTCCTATAGCCGGGCTTTGTTATTGTGGCAACAACCTTAAACGGCTCACCGTCTGCCGCCGCTTCAACCTTAAAGAAACAACCCTCACCCATTTCATACCGCAACGACAACCGTGAAAATCCCTTTTTGTTATTGACCGTCTCATTGAATTCCCGAAGCTCCGCACTCCACTCAATGTCCGACCGTGCCGAACTGTCCGAAATCTTCACCAACCGCTTTGATTCATCAAAGAAATATAAATCTCCGTCCTTTTGAGCCGCCGACAGAAATTGTGTCTCATCCTCACGAAGAAGCGTTCCCTTTTCGGTATCAAAAACAAAGAGCTGATAGTTTTCATTTTCGTCTTTCATTGAGATATAATATTTGTGGTCCTTTGTGCCTGCCACAGCATCGGTATACCGCTCCGCACCCAGAGCCTCACACACAAGAACAGGTACACTTCCCATATAAGCATATATCCCACGTTCACCCTTGTAGTATAATCTCTCATTAATAACCCTCAACGAATCATGGCATCCTTTCTGAACACCGGGAACACTCACCTCTGTCATCTGAAAGTTAGCGGGACGTGTACCATATATCCGATGAACAGTGTTCTCCTTGAAGAAAACAACATGATTGGAATACGCCGCACATCCGGTAAACTCTCCGGGAGTTGTCACTTCAATGTAATAGCTGTCATCCGCAAGCCCGTTGTATTTATTAAACACCGTAGGATCCTGATAAGCAGAGGCATATATAGTGTTTCCCTCACAGCCCCACAACCTTCCACCTGCACAACACAGATAGTCAAAATCAGGAACACTTTTTGTCAGTTTGAGCGTGGTCAGTCCCTCAACTGTCCGTGTATTTTCCGTTGAATCCCAAAATGTATTATCCTCAAACGTAGCCGTGGTTTTTGTAATTCCGTCAGTTTCATCGGATGTTAATTCTTTTATCACAAGATTTTCTTTATTTATACGGTATTTGCTGCCATACCATTCCACCGTTCCCGTTACTTTAAAAATAACATCCCCCGCCTTATACAATTTCGCAAAATTTGCTCCGGCTGTATGGTAACCGGGTCTGTCAGAAATTATAAGCTTATTGTGTTTTGCCTCCCACGGGGCATAAGTCACACCGTTTTTAACATAATACGGAACCTCAATATTTCCCGTTGCATCTCCAAAATCCCCCGTCTCAAGGTTATACCAGATTTTATCGGGAAACACCACGGTATAATTTCCAAGTTGGGCAATCTGTTTCTTGCCCTCGGTCACATCAAACTTCTTTTCAAAGGCTTCATCCTCTGCGCCTTTATAGTAGAATCCCGTACCGTCCACAACCGCAATACCGTCATGCATAAACAGCGTTGTAGGATTTGAAAATTCCTCTGACACAAGTTCTCTTTCCCCTCTGGGATAAAGGAACGGTGCCGCATCATGTGAAAGATTCCGGCAGTCTGCCAGCTCCCCCCACCTGAATTTGTCATTTTTATTAAGCCCCTTAAACCCCACAACATATTGTCTGGTATTATTCACCCTGACCATATTATCAGGAAACAATTTCATTTTCATTCTCCTTTCAAATCAGACACCAATGTCTCTGAGATAAGAGCTAATAATGAATAACGAATAGTTATTGTAGAAACGCCGCAGCGTTTCGTCCATTTCTTTTCACTCTTCTCTCTTCACTTTTCTCTATATAAAATCTCCCCACTCAAATCACATTCCTGAATCCGCCCGAATCCTTCGGCATATGATTTCTGATATACCACTTTGCAAAAACCGTATATCTGTTATCAAACAAACCCATGGAATTAACAGCAAGGTCGGTGTCCCCGTTATGAAAATCAATCATCGCCACAATATACAGAGGATAAATATCCTCATGGGGAGCATTGACCAACAGTTGCGTGTCCCCGTCCTTAGGATATTCATACACCGGAACAGACTTCTGCTGCATAACTTCCTGCGCAATCTTCCCGTCAAGTTCCGAAAGCCACTTAATCTTGGTTTCCTCATCATAAACATTTGGCCGCATATCATCTGCCGCCATAATTGCTTCATTAATCGTCATCATTAATCTCCTTTCGTTCTTCACTCATTGCTCTACCGTCGGCAACGCAAAAACAAAACTCTTTTTCTCCTTGTCATAACCAACCTCAAACCGTTCCCCCGTGGGACTGACAATTTTAACCCTGTCCCCCGAAATTTCGGTTCCCCGTTCTGTATAAAGCACAAGGTCATCAAGATTCAGCTTTCCAAAATTTTCACTACCCAGATTCACAAGCACCTGTTCCAGATGTCTTTCAAGCCGTCCGATATATGCAATCAACTGCACAATTGCCTCCTCAGGCTTTTTGGTATCAATCCCCTGCACACCTTCAAACATCGGCATCATATCTCATTCACCCTCATTTTCCCTGTGTTTCAGAATATCAATTGCCTTTGTTATAACCGATGGCAAAGGAATCCCCATAAGTCCTGCATTTTCAACAATGGATATAACCTCGTTTGCAATAAATCCGATGATAGTCGCCGTTCTTATGTAGCTTGTCCCAAGTGACACATCAAGCCTGTGGGCTATAAGCACAAAAAGAAGCGTAACGCATTTCTTGCATAAGCCTTTCCAGCCGGCTTTGCTGTTCAGATTCCCGTTTTCAGACTTGTTGCTCTTGTGGAAAACCCCCGCAAGCAGAAGCCCCATAACAAAATCCACCGCCATAAACACAATCAGCGTAACCATATCCTCTGTCCAACCTCCAAACAATTGAGCTATAAAGCCCCCAACAATTCCGAATATTGTACAAATATAACCTTTCATTTTTATTCCTCCTTATTCACAATCTTATAAAGAATCCAATACAAGCTTGAATCCTCATTTTTTGCCTTTTCAAGTGCCGCAACAGCCCTGTCAACCTCATGTATTTTAATTCTCTGCGACAGCTCCCAGATAATATCATTGGCACTCTCCAACAGTACCCGTCCATTACTCGAAGGAATAAGGCTCCCCTCGGGGGGAGCTGTCGGCACCGCTGACTGAGAGGGGTCTTTCTGAGCGTAGTCCCCCTTCCCGATCTCCTCAAAAGGGAAGTTTTTACCGGGACACGCCGTACTATCAAAATCACTATGTTTAGATACCTCAGCATCAGGATACAGTTCTTTAAGATAGGCTACGAGCTCCTGTCCTGCTCTTTTCTGAACACTGGTCATGGATTCCTTTGAAAAGTCTCCCTCAAAGCATACTCCAATGCTCTTATCGTTATATCCAACACAATGTGCACCCCATTTATCAATGGGTCTACCTCTGTATACGCTACCATCCTTTCTTACATAAAAATGATAACCAATGCCTGTCCATCTGTTAGCATTAACGTGCTGACGGTGGATGCTTTGCACATCCCCGTCTCCTGCACGATGATGAAGAATTATGTATCTTGTTTCATTTCTCTTTACAAATGTCCCATTCCACTTGTAATCAACACTTTTTATATCCATTTCCTCTCTCCTTTCAAATCATACACCAAGTCCAAGATAAGAGATAATAGTGAATAACGAATAGTTATTGTAGAAACGCCTTGCGTTCCTTCCATTTCTCTTCTCTTTTCTCTCTTATCTATTCTCTCATTTCATTAATCACCTTGAATATCCTCGCATTATTCTTTTCCTCCGCCGCACAAAGTCGGTCAAGAATTGCACAGATTTCCGCCCTTGTGATTGGTCTGTTCGGTTCAAAGTTTGTGGTGCTTGTACCATTCACAAGCCCCGACATATACATATTCTTTACCGAATTATAATACCAGCTGTCTTTTGAAACATCCTCAAAGGGCAACTCAACAGCCTCAGTGAATATTGCACACACCTCATCAATCTCCGACTTTGGAATATACGCAACTCCCTCAACACCAAAGTCTGTACCCCATGAATTCTGGAACTCATAAGCATCCTGCTCATCATCCCAACCCGTGAGCATTATTGCGTGACCCTCTGAGAAATAATCATATGATGCCGCCACAAGTCCGATATTCCCTTTAAGCAGTGCATCCTTGATTGCATTGTCTCTCTTGGTCTTGTTTGAATAACACAGGTCTGCATATCCCGATATTTTGTGTTTCTGTCCGATTTCAAGAAGCTCAGGAAACTTCTTTGTAAGCTCTCTGATGTGGGGCATTTCCTGAAGTATTCCAAAGTCATCAGAGGGAACAAACCCAACCTTCAATGCCTGATTAAGTGCCCTTGTGAAATAAAGTCCGGGGTTTTTGTCTTTGTCTTCTCTGAACATTCCGTAATTGAAGCCCTCCGACATTTCCTTCCCCCATATGTATTCCGCAACCGATGCAAGAACGCAGGCAAGACAAGCACTTGTGTCACCCTGATTCTTAACTGTCACCCGACTCTGCAAACTGAATTTCTTTGGGAACTCTGTTCCAACCGCACCAACAACCTTCTCATAATCGTAAAGCCGAATCGGCTTTGCCTCAAGCTTAATTCCGTCCATTTTATTCACCTTCTATCATTCTGTTTTCTTCCATTTCTTTTTCAAGAACCTTTTCATACTCCTCAACAGTTATCTCATGCCAGTTGTCAGGACTGTCATTCTTGCCAAGATATACCTCTGTGCTGTATGTTTCACCGTTTGTCAATACCATACCCTCCGAGGGTGTAAGTTTTATAAGTTCAATTTTTGTTGTTTCCATTGTTTATTCCTC
>JAZRMZ010000125.1:0-2077 GCA_045647905.1 Clostridia bacterium | reverse complement strand
TTAAAAAGTATATTGATACATTGGATGAGGTTTATAAAATTTCTTCGGTTACATCTGTTCTTGATGGGAATAACCGTCTTGTGAGAATGGGTGCAAACGCAAATGAAATTATTATCCCCAAGATGAGCATGGACGGTCTTGCGGATTACAGCAGAGAAAACGGTTATGTCAGCGGTGATGTGACTCTGACAAACGAGACGGTTGTTTTCAATTATGAGAGAGGCCGTTCGTTTACGGTTGATGCAATGGATAACGAAGAAACCGCAGGTGTTGCATTCGGTCAGCTTTCAAGTGAGTTTATACGCACAAAGGCGGCTCCCGAAATTGATGCATTCCGTTTTGCACAGTATGCAGGAACTGAAGGTATCACAAGCGTTTCGGCCACCCTTGCAACAGCAACTGAGACTCTTGAGGCACTTATTGCGGCACAGAACAGCATGGATGAAAATGAAGTTCCTATGGAATCACGAATTTTGTTTATTACACCCACTCTCTATAACGGTGTTATGAATATTGATACAACAAAGTCAAAGGCGGTTCTTGATTCATTCAGCCAGATTGTCAGAGTTCCTCAGAGCAGATTCTATACTGCAATTGAGCTTTATGACGGAGCATCATCCGGGGAGGAAACAGGTCATTTTGCAAAGGCTTCGGGTGCTGCGGATATTAACTTTATGGTTATTGAGAAATCTGCCGCAATTCAGTATCAGAAGCATCTTGTGAGCAAGGTGGTTACACCTGAAGAAAACCAGCTTTCGGATGCATGGAAGTTTTTCTACCGTTCATACGGCATTGCGGATGTTTATGAAAACAAGGTGTGCGGTGTGTATGTGCACAAGAATGCATAATTAATCTGAAGTATGGGGGAGTTAAATAATGCGGGTTGTTGGCTTGGTGGAGAAGGTTAAAAAGAGTTCTGCCGTGAAGTCGGAAAAACGTAGAAAGCCAAAGGAAAAGCCTGAAGGCGGTGAAAAGAAAAATGACGGTTAAGGTGAGTTTTGAGTTTTATTTCAATTCTTTTTGTGACGGACGAGGCGGGATTATTCCTGCGGAGGCATTTGACAGATGCATCAGACAGGCTGAACGTGAGGTTGAAAGCTATCTCTTGTGCAAGGCGGTTTCGGCCGAAGATGAATCCCTTGTGAAACTGTGTTTGTGCGAAGTTGCAGAACTTTTGTTCAGAGTTGAAAAGAACGGAGAATTGAAAAGCGAAACCATTGACGGATATTCGGTGGTTTTTGCCGATAAGGCGGATGTGAAGGAAACGGTCCGCAAGGTTATTTTTCAGCGACTGGGGTCAATCGGTCTTTTGTTTGCGGGGGTGGAATGATGCCTGTGAATGATGTGGTTACAATTTTTGCCTTTGACAGGGAAAAGGCAGAGTTTGTGAAAAAAGGTACATTTTCTGCCTGGGTGCGACGGATGCAAAGATTGCGGAATACAAGCCGTGGTACATATTATTGTGATAACTTTGATGTGAGGATTTCCACAGATGTACTTGATTTGGTTAATGCGGGCGATTTGATTTTTTTCGGCACGCTGTCGGAGTCGGAGTTTGCTGTTGAGAAATGCAGAAAGATTGCCGTTGTTTCATGCAATCGGTTTGGTGTTAATCCCCATTGGCATCTGGAAGCCGAATATGAATACAGATAATTTCGGAGGTGTGTTTTGTGATTGAACAGATTGTGAACTTTCTTTTGCGGTGTCCTGTTCTTGAAAAGAACGGTATTAACGTGAATTATCTGGATGGCAAAGCAGGATCTTATTCCCTTGAAAGCCGTTCCGGCGATTCGGTTATTAAGCGGTATGCAGATGGCGGAGTTCTTTGTGAAAAAAGATTTGTTCTTGCTTCAAGAAGAGAGAACTCTGCCGCATACGGCAGTAACATCAAGGTGGCACATGACTGCGAGCAGATTGAAGCCTGGATTTGTGAGCAGGCGGAAAACGGGATATTGCCGCAAACGGATAAAGATGTGGTACCTTGTTTGCTGGAAGTTGTGAAGGGCTTTGCCGTTACCCATACAGCAAGTGTTGATGTGCGGGTTGAGGCGGAATTGAGATTTGTTTTTTATACTGA
>JAZRMZ010000124.1:0-2671 GCA_045647905.1 Clostridia bacterium | reverse complement strand
GGAGGTGTTGTGATTTGAAAAAAATGGTTTCTTTATTACTTACTCTTTTGGTTGTTTTGGGTAGTATGTGTATCGCATCTGCCGAAGTTATAATGCTGCCTGATTTTGAAATTACCAAAGAAGGCGAAATAACTGCATATCACGGTGTTGAATGGGTTGTTGTGCCGGAGGAAATAGACGGCATACCTGTTACAAAAATAGGTGAACAAGTATTTTTTGATTTGGGAATTGCAGATGCCTATCTTCCCGAAGGATTATCAGTAATCGGCAAGTCCGCTTTTGAGGGATGCAACATAACATCGGTTGATGTTCCGTCAACCGTGAAGATTATAGCTGACCGTGCTTTTGCAAACTGTGAAGAATTATACACGGTTTATACAACTTTTGATGAAAATACAGTAATTGGCGAAGATGCGTTTGCAGGCACAGGACATGTGATATTTTACTTGAATTGTGATGTTGATCACAAGGCTATAGAACGAAGTCTTCTTGCGGCAAAGGGTGACAAAAACTTTGAAGTTGAAATCCGTCACACCGCATCAGCATATGATGAAGAGGGCAATGTTATATGTAACGCCTGCGGATTCCGTGAACAATATACCATAGAGGGATTGCCTTTTATGGATGTTCCGCAGGATGCGTGGTACTATGACTATGTTATGAGTGCGTATCTTAACAAGATTATCAATGGCAAAAGCGAAACAATATTCGATCCCGATGCAGATATGACCTGTGCGGAGGCGGCAAAAATTGCGGCATCCATCCACCTGATATTCAATGATACAGGACTTACCGCTCCAGAAGGTCCGTGGTATCAGCAATATGTGGATTATTGTTATGATAACGGGATAATTGAGAAATCTGTTGTTTTTGACTGGGAAAAGAACATCACAAGAGCACAGATGGCATACATATTCTCAAACTGCGATCCTTTTGATGACTGGTATGTGAATATCAATGAAGTGCCGATAACAGATATTCCTGATGTAACAGGTTCTACACCGTTTGCTTATAACATTCTGTCCCTTTACAAAAAAGGTATTGCTGTTGGTGACGAATCAATGAGTTTCCACCCCAATGACAATATTAAAAGATGCGAAGCGGCGGCGATTGTTTCAAGAATAATGGAATGGAAAGAGCGAATAGAGCTTCCGAAAGGATGATTAAGGTGAGGATGATAAAAATTATGGCAATACTTGCAATACTTGCATCGTTATTCGGTTGCACAAAGCCCGAACCTCAAATCCTTGATGGTCCGGGTATGGTATATGTTGACAGTGAATACAGAAATGAATATGCCAACTGTCTTCCCTTTGATGACATACACGGAGCACCATATTTTGCTGTTGCCTATCTGGGAAAGGGCGAAACCGGAAGGACAAATAAAGATATTTACACAAGCAGTCTTTTTGAAAGTCTCGGAGAAGATAAAATAAAAAGTATTCCTTGCTTTGAATTTGACGGAGAGGACTGGTTTCTTGTTATTCCGAGATACAAGGACGAGGTTACACTCATAAAAGACGGAGAAGAGGCTATAAAAAATATCTATGAAACGGCTCTCATTGTAAAATGCAATTCTGATATAGTGATTGAGGCGTTTAATGTTTCAGACAAAAAATATACTCTTGCCGTAGATGAAAAAGGTAATCTTAAAGATACAGAGCAGAATATTTGGAAATCAGAGGATGCCACATGGGATGATGAGCATTTTGTGTGGGACATCACTCACTTGACTTCAGAAAGATAAGAATATATAATCAAGAGGAGATTTGAATTATGAAAAAATTATCAGCGATTTTATTATCGGTTATTATGGTACTGTCATTGGCGGCTTGCGGCGGTGGCAGAGCAGATGATGCTTATATTGGAAACTGGATTTCAGTGGCAGGTACAGCAATGGGCGTGACTTTGACAGGTGACGATATTGCCGGTTTTGGTCTTGTTCTTGAAAAAGGCGGCAAAGGCTCAATGTCAGTGGATGGGGATTCAGCAAATATTAAGTGGACAAACAACGATACAACTCTTACAATCAGCGTGCAGGGCGAGGATTTTGTTGGTAATATAGGTGCGGACACACTTGTGTTTGAAAATCTTATGAATCTTGGTATGGACCTCACTTTTGCAAAAGAAGGTACATCTGCTGCAAATCCCGAAAACTATCTCCCCGAGGCAGAAAAAAATATGATTGGCACATGGGTTTCTTATCAGGTAACAGATGTACTGGGGGATGATGCTTCCGCAGAGGTAGCTCCCGATGCACTTAAAATGACATTCAAGGGCGATCATACGGTTGACATCGAATTTAACGGTGAAACCATTACCGGAGAAGTTTGGTCAATGCTCGATACATGGGGTAGTCTGGATGATAGCGAATACGATTTTTCGTGGGATATAGCCGACGGAGAGCTTGAAGTTACGTACAATGGCGACAATTATTGGATTTTTAAATGTAAAAAATAACAAATATCTAATTTAAAATTGAAGGAGAATTATTATGGGATTATTAAAAGCAGGTTTAGGTGCTATGGGCGGCGTTTTGGCTGATCAGTGGCGTGATTATTTCTATTGCGACAGCTTAGATGCAGACGTCCTTGTTCAGAAGGGCGAAAAAAGAGTTGGAGGACGCTCTTCCAACAAGAAAGGAACCGATGACGTTATTTCAAACGGTTCA
>JAZRMZ010000123.1:0-2159 GCA_045647905.1 Clostridia bacterium | reverse complement strand
AATTGAACGAGCAAAAAATGCACTAAATAGGCTAAATGCAAAGATCTGTAATTCAATGGGTTGAAAATTTGTTATATAGAAGAACATAAGATTCATAAGGGAAAAACATGTCTTTCTGTTACGGCGAATATGTTATTCGCTGTTTTTGAGTATAAGGGTCTGTGCCCCGATAGCGTAGACGGGGATTGCAAATCCCCACCTCAATTCCATCGGATGGCATATCCGATGGTACGGAACCTTGGGTTATAATCCCACGAATCTCACGAAATATAGCTCTAAGCCTTTGGTGCGATTTGCGTGAGTAAAAACCTCGGACGCTGCACGCAGACGTCCCTACCTATCATAACTCACCGCTCACTGCTCATTACTTCTCAAAATAGGCAATGCGGTGCCCCGATAAAGTCACCGCATTGCATTCGCTCACGCACCGCATTGTCTTTGCCAACGCACCGCATTGCGTTTTTTCGCTCACTTTACAAGAATGGCGCACAAACCTATATAAAGTTGGTGCGCCATCCAGATGTCATTATGCTATAACTTTTACTTCACGCTTCCCTGATAGCCGATGAATAGGGGTGTGTTGGTACTTGTCTCTCGGATGGTGTAGAAGAAGGGACGGTCCAGAGTTACGAATACCGTATCTGGTTGAGGTTCATATCCTTCTGTTCCAGGAATATTAATGGTGCCTCCTGCGGCTTCTACACCCTTTTCGCTTACCGAAATGTTGGTTTGCTGGATAACGGAACTTACGAAGGTGGGTTTGTTGAACAGTTGCATGTCAGATGTGTTCTGTGGGTTATAAATGCCATTAATGCCCATGTTATGGAGCAAATCACCCAGACTCATTTTAGATTCTGATTCAAATAGAGGATAATCAAGTTTCAGGATTTTAATCCAACTTGGCACTCCATCGTTTATGTATTGTCTCAATGCTTCTGTTGGATTAACTCCTTCTTTAGGCAGGATGAAGTCCATGGCAAAGGCTCTGTTGCCTAAAAATTCACAAGCAGCCTGGTACAAGGAGTTTTCGGAATAATATGATTTTGCATCCAGTTTGGCAAACTTCACGTTTTCTTCTTCTCCGTTTTCGTTGTGGAAGATCCGGTATTTGATATCGCTTGTTTCATAGTACCATAATCCTCGGAAGTATACAGTATTAATTAAAACAGATGCCCTACCGGGTGAAAGAGATGGAAGAAAATCTTTGATTCTGCCGTATGTTCTCTGGTATGCCCAGTTGTTGATGGAATCAAGTGTTTCCTCATTCATTGCTGCCGGGAATGTTTCCGCATGATAATATTGGCTCACATTCTCGGCGAAGTCCGGTTGTATTATCATGTCGTTTCTGTACCAGATGCTGTTGTCCGTTCTGTATTTGGTGCGCGAGTCGGCTTCTTCCAGTCCCTTGTTTAACTGGAGTGAATAACGGTTCATATCTTCCATTTCAAATTCCGAAAGTCCGAATGCCAGCTTTATTTCTTCAAGTGACTGTCCGCGCAGGCCGTTGCTCAGCATCATCAGGTTCTGCGTAAGGCTGAAGGGCGATAACAACAGATTGGTTTCCTTTTTGTTGTCAAATGTCTTGGTGAACAAATCCCAAGAGAAGGTATTCAGTTTTTCGTTGATAACCTTTTGCCCTTCATCCAAAGCAATTTCTTTGCGTCGGGTGCGTGGGGCGTTGAAGATGTCTTCCTCCTTTGCCCTGAGGTCATCCTCTACGGTTTCAATCTCCTTTACGTTTTCTTCTGTTTTCTCGCGAATGTCTGTCAGCTCCGCTTCGCTACAGGCAAACAGAGCGGTTGCGGCAATGATGCCCATAAGATAATTACTCTTTTTCATAATGTGTACTGTGTTTGATATTATGTGTTTTTATGTGTCCGGTTATTTCAGGTAAGTTCCTGTATCATTTTGTCAAAATCTTTTCCGCTGCCTTCCTGGTTGAATATCTTTTTCAACAGACGTTTGCGGGTGGTGGCGGCATATTCGTTGCGTCCAAGCAGAATGTCAATGTCTGAGGGTGTGAATCCGGCTTTTACAAGCAGGCATACCTGATATTCTGTTTCGTTTATCCTTTTCCCGTTGTGTGTGTGCATGTAGAAAGCTGGGTAGCGTTCCTCTATGGCTGTGCGCAATTCTTCCCAGTCGGTTTTCTCTATGGG
>JAZRMZ010000122.1:0-6964 GCA_045647905.1 Clostridia bacterium | reverse complement strand
TTTCCATTGTTGCATAAAATCTGCCTGAATTGTAATATCTTTCCAGAACATCTTCAACTGCTTTCAGAGTGATTATCTCCTCATAATTCATCCATTTTGTTGAAAACACCTCATATGGTGCAAAACAATTAAAG
This sequence comes from Clostridia bacterium, assembly GCA_045647905.1. GTDB lineage: Bacteria > Bacillota > Clostridia > Monoglobales > Monoglobaceae > SIG440. The sequence goes on along the minus strand of JAZRMZ010000122.1, from coordinate 6,830 downwards.
TTTATATCATAGCTCTCTGCCCTGTTTCTCAATGCCGAACCCTTGAGCAGTTTCAAAAATCCCAGTTGCAGGACCTGCGGTTTCATCCCATACACTCTGTTGAAAGATTTTTTGAAGCTCTCCAAATCCTCATAAGGCAAGCCCGCAATCAAATCAAGGTGAAGCATTACAGATGTTTCTTCACTGAGTTTTCTGACGTTTTTCTCCAATACTTCAAGATTCATAGTTCTGCTTATTTCAGAAATCGTTTGTTCATTTGTACTTTGCACACCGATTTCAAACTGAAATTTTTCTTCAGGCGCAGATTTCAGCAATTCAATTGCTTCATCTGTTATCAAATCCGCACCAATTTCAAAATGGAAGCAGGTGTTTCCTTCAAGCTCAAGACAGTATTTCCAGATTTCCAGAGCACGTTTTTTGTCTGCATTAAAGGTTCTGTCCACAAACTTCACAGTCATAACACCTGCATCAACAAACTTCTTCAATTCCTTTTTTACCCGTTCAATTCCAAGAAATCTCACACCTTCATCCACCGACGAAAGACAGTATGCACAGTTAAAGGGGCATCCCCTGCTTGTTTCATAATATACAAGTTTTTCGCCGGCTGCAACCTCTTTCAAATCTTCAGCGGTATAAGGAAATGGAATTTCATCAAGATTTGTCAGCTTTTTTCCGTATATAACGCATCTTTCATCAGGCATATTCTTCAAAAAACCGCTCGTTGCATTCTCTCCTTCACCGCATATGACAAAATCAATATATTCATTTTCTTCAAGAATCTTTTCCGCATCAAATGAAGCTTCGGGGCCTCCAAGAAATATTTTACATTGGTGCTTCAACTGTTTCAGATTCCTGCAAAGTTCCAGAATAAGCCCTATATTCCAAATATAGCACGAAAAGCCGTATACGTCAGCATAAGACATATACAGCTTTTCAAGTATACTGTTCTTTGATTCATTTATGGTAAATTCCGAAAAGCTACATTCAAGATTCTGTTGTCTGCAATACTGTGTCAAATACCTGACAGCAATATTGGTATGAACATATTTTGCATTCACCGCCACAAACAAAGCCTTCATTTACTTTTCTCCCGTTTCATAATTCAAATCATTTTCGGTTTCGTCCTTTATTTTGTCAAGATAACACAACGCCTCAGCCTTTGCCAGACCAACATCAAGATTTCTGTAATTTCCACATTCAATCTCGCTTGAACCGGGCATTTCGCCTGTATATTCTGCAATTTCGGACAAAACACGCTTCACTTCATCAAGCACAGCCTTGTGGCAGGCATTTCTCACAAGCAAATAAAACCCCGTCTGACAACCCATTGGCCCAACATATATTACATCATTCTTCAAAGCACCGTTGCGCATAAAAGTGGCAAAAAGATGTTCAAAAGAATGCATCAACGCATTTGACATCACATCCTCCGTGTTGGGCTTTCGCATACGGACATCATATGTTGTTATATCTCCGTCAATTCTTGAAATATATATCCATTCACGGATAAATCTGTGATCCACCGTGAAACTTGCAATTTTGTTCATTGTATTTCTCCTTTGTCAGATTTCTTCAATCCTGAGCATAATATTATACTTGCTTTTGAAGTAATCCCTGTTCATTTTTTTGTGTCCGATTACCTTTGACACCTCATTTTTTTTGCATTTGTAAAAAAAATCACAGTTTGTCAGTCTTTGTTTTTCGATTTCAGCTTCAATTTTCTCACGAAAAACAAGACTCTCAACCAATTCCCCAAAAGCCTGATGATAAGGTCCTGCAATTATATTCCCATCACTTTCCAGCTCCTCGGAAGAATGTAGTCCGATTCTTATGACATCAATCCCGTTCTTCACAAAAGCACACAAAGCATTTTTCGCAAGCTCGGCGGCTTCTTCTGTTGAATAAGGAATAAAACTGCCGTCATTATACAAATCTTCCAAGGCTGTTCCCTTCAATATAACAACGGGATAAATTCTGACACACTCAGGGTCAAGCCCGATTATATCCTCAACGGTTTTCATATCCTTTTGGGGATTTGAGCCAAACATTCCAAGCATCATCTGATGTCCCAAGGCAATACCGCTGTTCTTTATTAGCTTTGTTGCCCGTATAACATCATCAAAGCTGTGCCCTCTGCTGTTCATTTGAAGCACAAGATCATCACTGCTTTGAACACCAAGTTCGATTGTGGTCACATTATACTTTTTCAGCAAAGCTATAATATCATCGGTTATATAATCCGGACGTGTAGAAAGTCTTATTCCCGAAACATTGGGGAAGAACTTGTTTGCGACCTTCAAAAAAGCCTCCTGGGTTTCAAGTTCAAGGCCGGTAAAACTGCCGCCAAAAAAGGCTATCTCCGCCGTTGAATTATCCGCATCAACGGTTTTCAAAAACTCCGAAATCTGCTTTTCCACAACTCCGGGCGTTATGTCCGTGTCAACACCTGTTATTTTCCTCTGATTGCAAAAAGCACAGTCGTGTGGACACCCCCTGTGGGGAATAAAAATCGGTATATTATACTTTCTCATTTACTTTTCCATTCTTTCAAAAGCATCCTTTGCCGCATTCTGTTCTGCAATCTTGCGGCTTTTTCCTTTTCCGATGCCGATAATTTTTTCCTGATAAACAGCCTCCACAGAAAAATTAGGGTTGTGGTCGGGGCCCGATTTGTTTATTAGTCTGTATCGAACAACCTCGGTATTTTTATCCCGTTTCTGGAAAAAAATCTGAAGCTCGGATTTATAATTGATGTCAGCCGATATTTCGGCGTTTTTTATTCTGTCGCCAAAGACCTTCAAAACCCATTTTTTTGCTGTTTCAACATCGCTGTCAAGATAAATGGCACCAAGAACGGCTTCAAAGGTATCTGCAAGAATTGATGCCTTGTGAACACCGTCGCTTTTGGCTTCAGAGCGTCCGAACTTTATTCCTTCACCAAGTTCAAGCTCGCCTGCAATCTCTGCAAGAGATTTTTCGCAAACCAATGCCGCACGGATTTTTGTCAAGTCACCCTCATCACATTCAGGATGAAGCCGATAAATTTCAGAAGCAACCACAAAGGACAAAACGCTGTCACCCAAAAATTCAAGGCGTTGATTGCTGTCTTTTTTCATATCATTTGCCAAAGATATATGGGTAAGTGCCAGATCAAGCAACCTTTCGTTTTTGAACTCATATCCAATATTCATTTTCATAACCTCTTCTTTTGTCAAAATTACTTACACTGTCAAAAAATCAACGATGGTGTTGCATTAAGCAACGCCTTCCTTTTGGGGCAAAAGGATTTATATGCAGAAAACGTAAAGCGAAGCAAAAACCGGTATCCGCCGGGTTTCACCTTGCCCGCAGGCGTACCGATATACGTCAAGCGGTGGGCTTTACGGATAGTTCAAAGGCTTAAAAAGAAGAAATTCGACGAGGTTTCGGCGAATTTCAACACTTTTTATTCTAAATTAATTTCAGAAACACTGATTTCTTACACTTTTGTTCCTTTGAACGGTCTGCGCAAAATGCAACAGTCCCACAAGGATTATTTTAAATTCTCTTTAATATAGTTGACTGCATCGCCCACAGTTGAAATTTCCTCAGCTTCTTCATCAGAAATTTCCATATCAAATTCTTCCTCAAAAGCCATCATCAGTTGAACCAAATCCAATGAATCTGCTTCCAGGTCATTGATAAATGACGCATCCATCGTAACAAGGCTTTCATCGATGTCAAGCTGTTCTGCCGTAATTTCTTTTATTCTTTCTAAAATATCCATTTGAAACCCTCCTTTTATGTATATGTTGTAAAAATAATACCACAAAGAACTTTATCCGTCAATACATTGACTGTTATTTTTTTCTGTAAATCAAACTTTTTTACTTAAATGTAATTAATTTGCGATTTTTGACAATATAATCCAAGCCGGAATACACCGTGAGAACAACAGTCACAAGAACCAACCAGAAGGTAAAAGCACCCCAGAACCCTGTTCCGATTCTCAAAACACCCGGAACAGCCAAATCGAGCATTACGCCGATTATCGCCGCCATCTGCGAAACTGTCTTTGCCTTTCCCCACCAGCTTGCGGCAATTACCGTTTTTTCGCCCATTGCAAGCTGACGAACACCTGTAACTATCAACTCTCTTGCAATAATAATCATAACAACGGCAGGAGACACAAAATCAGCATTCATCCCGCAAAGGCAAACCAATGCAGAAATCGTCAGAATCTTGTCTGCAAGAGGATCCATCAGCTTGCCGAATGTTGTGACCTGATTGTTTTTTCTTGCAAGGTATCCGTCAAGATGATCGGTCAAAGATGCAATTGCAAAAATGACAATGGCAACAATATAAAAACCCGAAAGCAACGCCCACATAAATACGGGCACCATTACAACTCTGATTAAGGTAAGTACATTTGGTGTATTCATTGAAACTCTCCATTCTGCCGTTTTCGGCCTGTTTTTTAACAAGATTTTCCGTATAAATCATATTCCATATAATCCGTAATTTCAACATTTGCAAAATCACCGGAATTATACTTTGTTTTTGAAGTAAAGAAAACTTTACCGTCAATTTCTTCGGAATCACCGTAGGTTCTGCCGTAGTACTGCTTTATTATGTTGTCATAACCTTCAACCAGAACCTCGTATGTTTTGCCGACTTTTTTGCTGTTCAGTTCTTCAGAAACCGCCGCCTGATCAATCATTATAATCTCCTGACGATTTTTCTTTTCTTCTTCATCAATCTGATTATCAAGTCTTGCCGCAGCCGTCCCTTCCTCCTGAGAATACGCAAAAACGCCAAGTCTGTCAAATTCTGTTTCGGTCACAAAATCTCTCAATTCGTCAAACTCTTCCTCAGTCTCGCCGGGAAATCCCACAATCAGCGAGGTTCTGATTATGATTTCAGGAATCCGTTCTCTCAGCTTCAGAATAAGCTCACTTATCTCTTTCTTATTTGTTTTTCTGCCCATCAGCTTGAGAATCCTGTCATTGCAATGTTGAATGGGAATATCAAGATATTTGCATATTTTTTTCTGTTTTGCAAATGTTTCAATCAATTTATCCGAAACCATTTCGGGATAACAATAATGAACTCTTATCCAGCGGATACCCTCCACTTCACAAAGTGCATCCAGAAGTTCGGGCAAACGACATTCACCGTAAATATCCAACCCGTATCTTGTTGTGTCCTGAGCTATAACAACAAGTTCTTTGACCCCTTGTGCCGCAAGTTTACGGGCTTCCGCAACAATATCTTCAATATTTCTGCTGCGGTATTTACCCCGAATTGAAGGAATAACACAATAAGTACAGTGGTTGTCACAACCTTCTGCGATTTTAATATACGCCATATAAGGCGGAGTTGTCACAACACGTCTCAGATTGCCGCAGGACATATATTCATCCGAGCAATGAACTTCTGCATCACCCGCAATATGATTTTTCAGAATTTCCGCAATCCGGTCATACTCATTTGTTCCCACAACAATATCAACTTCGGGAATCTCTTTGAGTATTTCCTCCTTGTAACGCTGACTCATACAACCTGTTACAACCAGAACACGGTTTGAATCCTGCTTTTTATACTCAATCAAATCCATTATGCAGTCTATGGATTCCTGCTTTGCAGCATCAATGAAAGCACAAGTATTTACCATCATTATGTCAGCATCTTCTTCGTTTTCAACTACCTCAAATCCGTTATCTTCCAGTATTCCAAGCATTTCCTCGGCATCCACAAGATTTTTTGAACAGCCCAACGAAACCAACGAAACTTTATTCACTTTCATCACTCCTCATCACTTTTATGCCCAATTTGTCAAAGCATTTGTTAACATCATAAATACTGAACCCTCGTCTGACCAAATGAGCTTTTGCTTTTTCAAGCTCCTTCCAACTTCCAAACACCTTGTCGCCAAACCTCAGTTCGGCATAGCTTTCCAGTTGTTCGTTTGCATCAAAATCCATTTCACGTTCAGCTTTTTCTATCACGCTTGAAGCAATACCCTTTCTCAGCAATTCCTGCCTGACCCGATGTATACCTTTCATATTAACACAAACCGAATCGTGAATATAAAGCCGTGCATACTCCTCATCATTGAGTATACCTGCTTTGGCGAATTCAGCCACAACAACCTCTGAGATTTCTTTTGAAAAGCCCTTTCGGACCAATCGTTGAAATATCTCATCACAAGTATACATTTTCTGCGACAGTAAACCTGCCGCCGCTTTTTTAGCATTATCAAACTCTGTCATTATTACCTACACTCCGGGTATTTTATCTCAATAAATCTTATTTCTTCTTTGAAGTGGGCTTTGGAACAGGTGAAAACGCAGTTGCCGCACTCTGAACATTTTCAGCATTTTCATCAATGAGAGGCAAGCCTGCCTTTTCTCTGATTTTCTGTTCTATTTCAAAACAAAGTGCTTCATCGCTTTCAAGCATCTTCTTCACGGCTTCTCTTCCCTGACCAATCTTCTCGCCTTCGTAGGAGAACCATGAACCCGACTTCTGTATAACACCAAAGTCAACGCCCACATCAACAATATTGCCCGACTTTGAAATTCCCTGTCCGTATATAATATCGAATTCCGCTTCCTTAAAGGGCGGCGCAACCTTGTTTTTCACAACCTTGACCTTTGTGTGATTTCCAATTGCTCCGTCGTCACCCTTAACGGTTTCAACTCTGCGAACATCCATACGAACAGACGAATAATATTTGAGCGCACGTCCGCCGGCTGTTGTTTCGGGATTACCGAACATAACACCAACCTTTTCACGGAGCTGATTTATGAATATTGCCGTTGTGTTGGATTTGCTCACAACAGATGTGA
>JAZRMZ010000121.1:0-7330 GCA_045647905.1 Clostridia bacterium | reverse complement strand
TGTAAGATGTGTTAATCCCAGACGCGAAGAGTTTGTAGATGATTTAGATGATGCGGCTGCTGTGCTTATAAACTGTAAAATAAGCTGTCAGGATTATCTGGGCGGCTCACTCCGCATAACCTGGGAGCACGTGATGCCGTTCTGGCGCGGTGCTGTGCTTAAACATAAGCAAATTGTATTTACGTCATTTGGTGATCCATATAAACTACACGATTTTCCGTATTTAAAGACATATGTAAATGCTTTTTCTTACAGCGAGGCTACACAGAGAGCTTTTGTAAAAGCGTTATTGGGAGAGATTCCTTTCCAAGGTGAAAGCCCGGTTGTTATTAATGACTAAGGAGGCAAATTATGTTTTATGATGTAAACAGCAAGTCGATACGTTTTACCGGAAGATGGAATGTAACTGACTGGACAGCGATTACAACAGCACCGGGTGGTGCGATTGAGTGTGCATTTCAGGGAGAATGGGCTGTGCTTCATTTTGATGTTGCTACAAATGCACATCCGTATCCGCATTTGTGGATCAGAGTTGACGGAGGTGCCAAAACAGAGGTACCTCTTGAAAGATATTTGCGCATTGAAGCAGAATCAACAGGCAATCATCATGTGGAAATAATTTTCAAAAGTGCTGTAGAAATGCAGCACAGATGGTATGCGCCGCTTATCGGAAAGGTATCTTTTTGTGGTTTTGAATCAGACGAGCAGGGTGTTCTGCCCGAGGATAATCGTCCTGTAATAGAATTTATAGGGGATTCAATCACCGAGGGCGTTTTGATTGATGCTCAATATGACCCGGGCAAGTTGGATCAGCCCAACCGCGTGTATCAGGATGATGCAACAGCTACATATGCATGGCTGACGGCAAAAAATCTTGGAATGAAGCCTGTTGTTATGGGCTATGGTGCCACAGGCTTTCTTACAGCTGGTCAGGGTGCGGTGCCCAAAGCAATAGATGCATATCCATATTGTTACAATGGTGTTCCTTATAAAGGCTCAAATCCTGAAATTATAGTATTGAATTATGGAGTAAATGACAGACTAAACGAAAAGACTGTATATCTGGATGCATATTGTGAGTTTTTGTTGTTGCTGAGAAAACGTAATCCCCAAGCGATTATCGTTGCTTTAAGCCCTTTCTACGGCGTTTATGAACCGGAACTTAAAGAAACAATAAATTCTTTTAATAAGGATAATAATGAAAATATTATATTTATCGGAACGGATGGATGGATTCCTCAAACACCTCTTCATCCTCTCAGGGAAGGGCACAGGATTGTGGCTGAACGATTAACCGAAGAATTGAATAAACATATTCAGAAATAAGATAATTTAATTTGAGGAGATTTTAACATATGGAGAAGCATTTCGACTTTATAAACAAACTTAATCAGGTGCATAAACCAAACAGAATAAATCCCCGGAAGGAAATATGTGAAGGTTATACAACTGTTACTGACGAATGGAAGATTTTATATAATGACAATTGCGGCACGGTGCTCAAAAATGCGGCAGTTGACCTTCAGGAGTATTTCTGTGTATCAATGGGTGTAAAGTTGGAAATTGCCACGGCTGAAAAGAGCAAAGAAAAGACAATTTTTATATCTGTTGATGATACCATGAGTGAAAGGACATTCCGTATAAAAGCAGATAATTGTATAGAGATATATGGCAGTAATGAAAGATTGGCGGCACAGGGTTGTTATGCGTTGGAAGACAGCATGAATATAAATGAGTTACCGTCGATTGAGAAGTGTGATATTACAAGACATATGCGGTTTTCACCACGAATTGCTCAAGGAGGCTTACCACAAAAGAAGTATACCGGAAATCTTCTCCGACAGATTGCACATTATGGATTTGATGCAGTTATAGTTATTGCCAAAAAAGAAGTTTTAGATGGTGGGGAGGTATGCAGAGAGTTCAACGATACAATTAAGATGGCGTCAGAATATGGTCTTGATGTGTATACGTTTTGCTGGTTCAAGAACATATATCATCCTGATGATGAGGAGGCTTATGAGTATTATCAAAGCACCTATGGCAAATTTATTAAGCTATGTCCTGATATCAAGGGCGTTATTCTGGTGGGTGAAGGCTGTGAATTTCCGTCTAAGGATGAACGTACCACCGGAAAAGAATGGAGAAAATCACTTGATGATGAAAAGCCCAGTCCCGGTTGGTTTCCGTGTTGTGACTATCCGCAGTTTGCTTCAATGATAAAAAGAGTAATAGACGAAAATTCAAAGAAAACAGAGCTTGTTTTGTGGACATACAATTGGTTTTATGCTGATGAGGCTTTAAGAACGGAGCTTGTACGTAATCTCCCTCAGGGTGTATCTGTTATGACTACATTCGAGATGGGTAAAACGATTGACATCGGAAATGGTGCAACAGAAACAACCACCGATTATTCTATTTGGCAGATAGGCCCCGCTGATGCTTTTGTATCAGAGTCAAAGACTGCAAAAGAGGGAAAAAGGCGTATGTATACCAAGGCAGATTCCGTAGGCGGTACGTGGGATATAGGTGGTGTTCCGTATTTGCCTGCCCCACAGAGGTGGATGAAGCGTTGGAAGGCTGTTACCGATGCACAGGATAACTGGAAATTGGATGGAACACAGGATACATGGACATATGGTTTGTGGCCGTCCATTATTTCCGAAATGGCAAAATACGCATATATGTTACCTATGCCTGATATGAATGAATTGCTTCGCAAGCTTATAAAAAGGGATTATGGTGATGAGTATGTTGATGAGATTATAGAAATTTTTGAATTGTTCTCTCAGGGCATATCACATTGCGTATCAACAAATGAAGACCAATATGGCCCGGCGAGAGTAGGGCCGTCTTATCCGTTGTTCTTCAAGAGATGGGAGCTTATTCCCCCAAGTCCTGAAACAGGCAGTAGTGTTAATTATGAGGCATATCCCGTTTATACATATAATCTGGATTATGAAACAAGACTTTTTTACGAAACAAGTGAATACAGGAAGATGACAGAGCTTTTTGACGAGGGATGCAGACGGCTTACTGATATAGTTGCAAAAACAGAGGGTCGTAAAGCCGAAAATCTTAAAGAACTTCTTGGTATATCAAAGTTTATTGCAAATACTGCAAGAACAATACAGCATGTTAAGCGCTGGCATTATCTCAAGGGCAAACTTGGTGTATATGTTGATGCCAAACCGACATGGGTTGGAGGTCGCAAAAATCTGGAGGATGCCAAAAAGGCGACAAAGCCATTGGTGCCTGCTGTTAATCCTGAACCAATCGTTTTGGAGTTGATAGACATACTCAAACGGGAAATAGCCAATGCTGAGGATACAATTCCGTTGGTAGATGCAAATTCTCGTCTGGGCTACGAAGAGGAATTTGACTATGCGTGCTCCAGGGAACAACTTGAGTGGAAGATAGAGATGGCTCATCGGACACTTAATGAGGAATTATTGCCGCTTCTATCAGAGTGAAAATTTGTGGAAAGCAAATATAATGAAACAGTTAGATTTGATATTGATTGGCGGAGGAGATATGGATGAATACTGTTCACATTTAAAGGATGTTACTGTTTGAATTGATATTTGAAAGCTGTAGAATTGCTGACAGACAAGCACCATACAAATGAGAGATTAGGAGGGGCAATCTGAACAAATTTTTCAGACTTGAGTTTTGTGCTTTTGACACAGAAAGGAATGGTTATAACTATGAAAAAAATAATTGATAGCGTTGAAAAAAGAAAAGCGGAGCTTTTTGGAATTCTTTCTAAGCTTGTAACTTTTGATTCGCAAAATTTTGCTTCTTACGGGCTTGAAAAAGAAATTTCTGAATATATTCGTGATGAAATAACAAAAATGGGTTACGAGGCTGATATGTACAGTCCTCTCGATATTGAAGGCTTTACGGAGCATCCTGATTACTGGCCGGGCAGAGGCTTAGAGAATCGTTACAACGTGAGTGCTGTTATTCCGGGGAAAGACCACTCAAAACGAATTATGATGGCGGCACATAGCGATACTGTCCCAATTGCAGACCGTGCAAACTGGACAGTTGACCCCCTTGGGGGTGAAATCAGAGACGGAAAGATTTACGGCAGAGGTGCTTGTGACGACAAGTACGGTATTGCGGCAATGCTTCTTTTGATGAAAATTTTTAAGGAAGAAGATATTACACCGGAATATGACATTGTGTTCACCGTATACTGTGACGAGGAGTACGGCGGCAGTAATGGTGCATTGGCGGCATGTCTCAGATACCCTTGTGATGAATGCATAAGCCTTGACTGCCGCGAATTTGAACTTTGGAAGCTGGCATCAGGCGGCGGTGAATTCAAGGTGCATATCAAGAGCAAGACACCGCTGGATTCTTGTGCACCCATGCTTGAGGGACTGAATATTGTCAAGGCGGAGCTTGATGAGTTCAAGAAAAGAAGAACAGCCGAGTTAAACAGACAGCCTGAATGTCAGAATACAAATATTCCCGAAACAGCCACAAGACTTATGGAAATACGGAGCGGTGATGAGGGCTTTGACCTGAATAGGGCGCTGATAAAGGCTGTGTTCTATACGTCCCAGACAAAGGATGAAATTTTTGCCGAATTTGACGAAATGGGTAAGGTTCTTTCCAAAAAGCTTGACCCGATCGGTCTTGAATTTGTGAAGATTGAAATGACAACAAGATTTTTCCACTTTGGAAGAACAGAACTTCCCAATGCGGCGATGGAGCAGATTATAAAGTCGCACGAGGTTGCACCCAATCTGAAAATCACCCCTGTTGCATCATGTCTTTCGGACCTGTCAATATTCATCAAGTACGGCAGCCCCAGAGCCTTCGGCTTTGGAATGGGTCAGGATTTTGATGCGGTTGGTGGAGCACATCAGCCCGATGAATTTATTGAGTGCCACAAGCTTCTTGGTTATACCAAGGTGCTTGCTGATTTTGTTACAAGCAGTCTAAGGTAGGAGGTTTACGGTGAACAATTTGAAAATAGGTTTTGGAAGAGTGAATGTGAATCCGCCAATGGGGATAAGAATTGCCGGATATTATAAAACCAGATTGGCAGAGGGTGTTCTGGATGATTTGGAAATTAATGCAATGGCTGTGTCCGACGGAAAAACAACGGCTGTTGTGATAGCTGTCGATCATTGCGGAATTAATCAAAAGGTGATTGCGGAACTCAAAGCATCTGTTGTAAAGGCAACGGGACTTGACGAAGATGCAGTATACATTTCTGCAACTCATACACACGCGGGTCCCTATCTTGAATTGGATTCTGAAAGTGAACTTGAAAGAGAATACTATACATTTTTCTCAAGAAGAATTGCTGACGTGGCACAATTTGCCCTTGATGACCTGAAACCTGCAAAAATGGGTTGGGGCATCGGTGAAGCACCAAATATTGCTTTTGTGAGACGTTTTCGTATGAAGGACGGAAGTGTTAAGACCAATCCCGGTGTTGATAATCCTGATATTGTTGCACCTATCGGTGACGTTGATGAAAGAGTAAGTGTTCTTCGCTTTGACCGAGAGGGTGCAGAGACTATTGTATTTGTGAACTTTGCAAATCATCCCGATGTTGTGGGTGGAAATCTGATTTCTGCTGACTGGTGCGGCCTACTCCGAAAGGATGTTGAAAAGATTCTGGATAATACAAAATGTATTTTTGTAAACGGAATGCAGGGTGATGTGAACCATGTTAATGTTCACCCCACAGGCGGATTTCTCAATGGGATGTTTATGGACTTTGATGACGTTGCCAGAGGTTATGCTCATGCAGAATATCTTGCAAGAGTTGTGACGGGTGGTGTTTTGCAGGCCTATGACAAGGTTAAGTATGTGAATGTTGATTCGGTGGGATTCGTAAAAAGAGTAATCAATGTTCCTGCAAATCTTCCCAAACCTGAGGATATGCCCAAGGCAAAGGAAATCAACGACCTTCACAATGCGGGTCGTGATGATGAAATTCCATTCAAAGGTATGATGCTCACAACTGTTGTTGCAGAGGCTGCGCGTATGGTCAGACTTGAAAATGGTCCCGACAGTTTTGAAATGAATCTGAGTGGTATCAGAATCGGCAATGTGGCGTTAATTGGTCTTCCCGGTGAACCATTTACGGGAATCGGTCGTGCTCTCAAGGTGGCCGAAGATTGGGAACTTGTAATTCCCACTTGCCTGACAAACGGAAGTGAGGGCTACTTCCCAATGCAAGATGCATATGATGAGGGAGGTTATGAAGCACGCAGTTCAAGTTTCAAGGCGGGTGTTGCTGAATATTTGATAGAAGAAGGCAAAACTTTGTTGAATGATTTAAAAAATTAAAAAGAATAAGTTTGAAAGATAAACTCCAAAAAGTGGGTTGATTTATATTATTGGACAAATATATCAATGCGGAGAATAAAACAATAAAAAATTGATTTATTTTTACGCAATCTTTTTCCATTGGCTAAGTGTGGCAACGAGCATTTCTCCTGAAATGGGGGCTGCTTGTTTTCCTTCTTAGGCTTTTTGTTAAAGTTGCGTACATAAAAACAACAAAGATTTAAACCGAATTTGCCAAAACGATTGACAAATTTGGTGTTTTATTTTGCTTCGGGTGATTTTTTGTCGAGAAGGATTGTAGCTATAATAAAAGGTATTGCGTTTTTAAGGGAAATAGAGTATTATATATAAAAACTAATTAATTTGACATAATTTAAAAAAGTTGTTGTAAATTTGTTGACTTAGTAGTATAATATATAGAGACAAACTATTATAAAATTAAAGGAAAGAGGTGTTGGTAATGCTAACAATAAACCAGATTTCAAATGTTGCTAAGATTATTGCTGAAGAGTACCCTGTGGTCAAAATACAGTTATTTGGTTCTTATGCAGAAGGAAACAGCACGCCTGAGAGCGATGTGGATATTCTTATTGAGTTTGATTCCGATGCTGTGATTACATTATTAACGCTTTGTAAGATTAAGAATAGGATGGAAGAGCTACTTAACGTATCTGTAGATGTGGTAACCTTACCTGTTCCTGAAGATTCATTGATTGAAATAAACAAGGTGGTGTCTTTGTATGCAGCATAGGGATGTTATAACGTTACAAAAAATAGTGGATGAAGCAAATGTTGCTATACAACTTTTAGGTGATGCTGATTTGTGTGCATTTATGGAAAGTGAGCTTTTGAAACGTGCGATCGGGATGACAGTAATAAACATAGGAGAGCTTGTGAAAAATCTTACTGAAGAATTTCGGTCTTCGCACAATGAAATCCCTTGGAAAGAAATTTCAGGATTTCGCGATATTGCAGCCCATAAATATAAAACATTGGATATGAAGATTGTATA
>JAZRMZ010000120.1:0-3150 GCA_045647905.1 Clostridia bacterium | reverse complement strand
GAAACGAATATTGACATTATTCCCAGATTCCTTGGAGTGTATATTTTTTTGTTCATCAGTATGTCACCTTGTCAACATTTAATTTATTTTTCCCCGTTACTCTCACCGAAACCTTGTTGGGAATACAAATTATCATTTGCCCCGCTTTTGAGATTTCACCCGATTTCACGTCCATTTTGTCGGGACATGAGGCATCGGTCATAACTGCACCCTTTTCGGTTATTTTCAAAATATTAAGTCCATGTTCCGTCTCAATTCTGAGAAACTTTTCATTCTTTATCTCAGCAAACGAATATGATGCATATTCTTCGCCGTCAACAAACACTTCAATCCCCTCTGCCTGTTCACCGAATATTGCAAAAGAAAAAACAATATAACTCAACAATGCAACCATAAGAACAAGCAAAATCACAGCTTTATCCCATTTTGTAACCATGTCATCACCGTGTAACACCTTTAAAATAATGCCCTTTTGTAAAATCTTCGGGACGGTAACTGTCACCTTCAAGAAATGTTTTGCAGATTTTAACACATTCTTCAGGAGTTTCGTCGGTGAAATAAATACGTGAAAAATCAACTCCCGAATCAACAATTTTCTGCATCTCAAAACCCATAAAGGTCTTTTTACAATTAAGAATAACACTTCTGCAACTGTTTCCGTCTTTTATAACAGGAAATTTCATGCCAAGTCTGTCCACAATAACATTTTCACCATCACAAGGACATTTTGTACCGTTCTTAACAAGGCAGTTTTCCGAAACCGTCAATGGCAGACGCCCGTAAACCATCGTCTGAACAGGCATAAGTTTTTTGATACCCTTAACCTGCGCCAAAGTAAGCTCAGGCGAAAGCTCACAACACTCAACTCCGTATCGTTTAAGGAAGTTCAGGGAAAAACTGTTGAAAATGTTCATTCTGAATCCTGTATAAATCCTGTACCCTTCAAACTCATTGATGAGAGAAATATTGTGAATCAAAACTCCGTGATAGCCTGAATCCAATAGTCTTTTTACGTCTGTAACATTTTTTTCATACTCTTTGTCACGCAGAATTGCAGGCAAAACAATTGTTATATGTTCTTTGTATGTCTCAAATTCATTTTTATATTTATTAATCAACCACAAAGGTACATACATCGTATCAAAAGAAAATTTCTTCACAGCAACAAATTGTTCAAAAGTTGTTATCTCACACACAAATTTGTGTTCCTCTGTATTAGTCTTTTCATCCGGTAATTCTGTTATACCACAGGAATTAACCGTTCTTTTATATGAATCTGTAATAGCCTTTTCAAGCAACAACAGAGTTTCTCTGCGGATTTTATTCAGGGTTCCTGCCGAAACAAAAAGCCCGTCATCAATATCAGCATCAATACTTTCAAATTCAAAGGGCGTACCGCCTGTTTTACTTAATTGAGCAATCACGCCTTCTTCTGTAACAGAACTCTTTATTGCCGTTTCAGGAAATTCAGGATGCATATACCGCACCGAAAATTTTTCATTTTCCACAATAAACTCAGGATAAGCACCGTGCTTTAAAGAAATCCTACCCTTAACTGAGGTTTTTCTGTTTTCGCCGTTTATTCCCTGAAGCAATGACTTTTCAAGCTCAGAACTGCCTTTCAGATAAGGATTGTCCGGTTTTTGAAGGGCAAACATTTCTCTCCCTGTTTTACCGGTCAAATATCCGTCCGTCAGACCACCTCTGTTGAATATGGCATCAAGAATTTCAAAATCTTTTTTACTTACACTCTGAGGGTTATCAATATACTTTCTGTATATCCCCACAACTGCCGCAACATAAGCCGGGCCCTTCATTCTGCCTTCGATTTTAAGCGATGCAACACCTGCATTGCAAAAATCTTTAATATGTTCCAGACCGCACAAATCTTTGAGACTCATTATAAATGACTTATCTTTTGATTTATTCACACTATACGGAAGTCTGCACGGCTGAGCGCACTTGCCTCTGTTACCTGACCTGCCGCCGATGATACTGCTCAAAAGACATTGCCCCGAATAGCACATACAAAGGGCGCCGTGGGCAAAAACTTCAAGCTCAACATCCGTATTGTCAGATATATGGCTTATGTCCTCAAGAGACAATTCTCTTGAAAGAACAACACGCCTGATGTTGCTCTTTTTAAGAAAATTCACACCACTAAGATTGTGTATTGTCATTTGTGTGCTTGCATGAACAGGAAGTTCGGGAACAAATTTCCGTGCAATATCCGCAACACCCAAATCCTGAACAATCACAGCATCAACACCAATCCCAGACAAAAAGCAAAGATATTCTTTTAATTCTTCAACTTCTTGATCTGTAACAAGAGTGTTTACCGTCACATAAATACAGGTCTTGCGCAAATGACAATACTCAACGGCTTTTTCCAGTTCTTCTCTGTCAAAATTATCTGCAAAATTCCTTGCACCGAATTTTTTTCCCGCAAGATAAACCGCATCTGCTCCACTTTGAACAGCGGCAACAAGACACTCAAAATTTCCTGCAGGTGCAAGCAATTCAATTTTTGGCATAATATTCAATCCTTTATTTGTGTTTGTTATAATATCCGTTGTTTTTTTGTGCACCGCATCTCGCAAGTTCCAGTTTCAAGTCCTGTACCTCGTTTTCAAGAGCCTTTGCACGTTGCGTACATTCGTCAAGAGCTGCGGAGAGCTTTGCTTCATTCTTTGAATATTCCGCAATCTGCTTTCGCATATTATCTGTTGAATCTTCAAGTTTTATATACTCATCGGACAAATTAATTGCCGTCAGCATGGCAAGCATCGTGTTTGTAAGTTCAGGGTTTTCATTTTTGATTTCCCTGATTCTTTTATCAACGGCAATGGCAACACGCTGAACATATTCCGGCTGTTCGTGGGTAACAAGGGTATATGCCGCACCGTTAATCAAAACTCTGACCTTATT
Organism: Clostridia bacterium; assembly: GCA_045647905.1. GTDB lineage: Bacteria > Bacillota > Clostridia > Monoglobales > Monoglobaceae > SIG440. Next base: position 222 of record JAZRMZ010000120.1, on the reverse strand, counting down.
CTTTTCCATCCCATTATTCCTCCTCAAAAAGATTCATTGCTTCACATTTCAAAAAAGCAGTAACACTTTTTGCGTCATTAATTTCGTTATTCAAAATCATTTTGCGAACTTCTTCAACCGAAAATTCCTCAACATCAAGAAATTCATCCTCATCGGGATTGTCATTGCCTTTTTCGAGGCCCTTTGCAAAATAAATATAGGTAATTTCATCAACAAAGCCGG
>JAZRMZ010000119.1:0-3495 GCA_045647905.1 Clostridia bacterium | reverse complement strand
TCTTCGCCCATGGCTCAGAATGACACCAAAGCAGTCACCCTGAGCGCAGTCGAAGGGTCTTGGAAAAGATTCTTCGCCCATGGCTCAGAATGACACCAAAGCAGTCACCCCGAGCGCAGTCGAAGGGTCTTGGAAAAGATTCTTCGCCAATGGCTCAGAATGACACCAAAGCAGTCACCCTGAGCGCAGTCGAAGGGTCTTGGAAAAGATTCTTCGCCAATGGCTCAGAATGACATCAAAGCAGTCACCCCGAGCGCAGTCGAAGGGTCTTGGAAAAGATTCTTCGCCAATGGCTCAGAATGACACCGAAGCAGTCACCCCGAGCGCAGTCGAAGGGTCTCTTTTGAATGTTTTACCCCAATACTTGTCAAAGTTCCAAAATATTTAAATACGCATAGAAAGGAAATTTATTATGAGCGGAAAAAAACAGTGGTATATTGTTGACGGATACCGTCCGTCCCCAAAGCCTGACCCCAATGCAGATTATACGGGTCACGAAAGCATTATGATTTTAAACACAAACGACGTGGATGCCCACGTTCTCATAAGCGTGTATTTTGAGGACAGAGAACCTGTGGAAAATATTCCCTACACAGTACCTGCAAAGCGTATCCGTTGCTTCAAAAGTGATGACAGTGAGGTTCTGGGTGGTCTTGAAATTGGAATCGGTGTTCAGTATTCCATGGAAATCAAAAGTGATGTGGGTGTTGTTGTGCAGTATGGCAGACTTGATGTTCAGCAACCAAATATGGCGTATATGGCGCTTATGGCACAGAGTGAATAATTGAAAGTAAAATTTGGTACAAGTATAATATTATAACAAACCCGCCACGAAAAAATGGCGGGTTTGTTGCGTTATTATAAATATTATTCAGCCGGAGCATCTTCTTTTACGGGAAGGTTGTTGAAAATTTTAACCGATTCATCAACACAAACCTTGTCAAGACAGTATTTTCCTTCAACAATGGGTTCACGGTCAATCCACTTTCCTCTTGTGAAGTCGGGAAAGTCCACGGGAGCACCGCTCTTTGCAATTGACATTTCGGAAACGGTGCCGATTGCCATCCATGTTACGGTGTCATATGCATCAATGGGGGTATCTGTTCCTGCCTTTACGCTTTCAACAAAGGCACGGATAAGAAGCCAGTCCATACCGCCGTGACCACCTTTTTCCCCAAGGGCAACATATTCCTTGTGGAGAGGATGGTCGTAGGTTTCAAACATTTCCTGCTCGTTGTCTTCGCAACCGTGTTCCATGTTGCCGTGGTCCATACCCTCAAAGAAAAGAACTCTGCGTTCTTCGGTGTACATACCTTTTGTTCCTCTGACGGTGAAATTACGGCTGTAATAAGCTCTGGGAAGTGTGGTGTCAAGGCAAAGCTGTACGGTTTCGCCGTTTGCACAGGTGATGATTGTGTTCACAATGTCGCCCTGCTTATAGTCAATCTGTGAAAAATGACTTTCTTCACCAATGTGTCTCTTTGCGTAATCCTTCAGCGCCACGCTCTTTGATGCAATCGAGTTGATAGAAGTGATTCTGTTGCCACGGTTGATTTTCAGCACCTTCGCAATGGGGCCGAAATCATGGGTGGGATAGTTGTGAAGGTTTCTTGCAATATATTGATGAATTCTGTAATGTTCAACCTGGTCGTCTTCAACCTCTTTGAAAAGGTCACAGTCGGGAAGATAGTGATGATAACCACCAACACAATGAACAATTTCGCCGAATTTGCCCTGTTCCGCAACGTTGAGAGCCATCATTTCACGTCTGCCGTAACAGCAGTTTTCGAGCATCATAAGGGGTGAGCCGGTTCTTTCGTATGCATCAATGAGTGCATAACATTCGCTGAGGTCAAAAGCACATCCAACTTCAATGCCAGTATATTTTCCTGCTTCCATTGATTTGATTGCCATTTCGGGTCTGCCTGTCCAACTGCTGAAAAACAAAATGGCATCAATTTCGGGGTTGTTCACCAAATCCATATAATCATATGTGACAATGGGCTTTGGAACATTCTTTTCCTCAAAGGCTTCAAGCACTTTGTCAATAGCCTTTTGTCTTTTGTCGCAGATTGCCGTGATTTCAATATCGCCGTTTTCGTGAACCATATCGAGGATAACGCCGTAGAGCATTCCGTGGCCACGTCTGCCCAGACCGACAATTCCCAGCTTTACTTTGTCTTTTTTTTCTCTTTTGATTATCATAATTTTCCCTCCGTGGAGTTTGTTTATTTTGTTGACATATTTTGCTTTTTATGATATTATATACAAAGAAAAATCACAATAAAATATAAAAAAAGATATAAAAATTAAGGTTTTGGACACAAAATGGCGGTAAAATCAAGAAATGTGAAACGTGCGTTTGAAATTGAACAGATATTGTGCCCTCTGGAGCGGCAATTTCAAAAGGATTACAGCTTTTCGGGCGAGAGCCATGATTTCTGGGAAATTGTTTTTGTGAAGGACGGCAAACTTGAAGTTACGGAGGATGAGAATGTTTACTGGCTTTCGGGCGGGGATATTGTGTTTCACGCTCCCGGTGAGTTCCATCGTCTGAAAAGCGGCGGAAACACTCAGCCAAAGGTTATTAATCTATCCTTTGTGGTAAGAGGAATAGTGCCTTTGAAATTGGCAAAGGGTGTGTTTAAGCTTGATGTGGTTGAACAAAAGGAGTTTGTCAATATCTTTCAGTTTGCAAGGGATTTTGTGAATGATGGCGAGAATGAGGGCTTTGAAGGGCAGGAGGCGGCTGACAGCCTTGGTGCTTTTTTGCTCAGGCTTTGCCGTAGTAATGAATCAAAACAGCAACTTTCATCTTCGGGCACAGCCGGAGCATATCGCAAAATTGTGGAAACAATGAATCGTGAACTTTATTCGAATCTGTCCCTTGCGGAGATGGCTGAAGAAAATTTTATGAGCGTCAGCTATGTTAAGGTGCTCTTTGACCGATATGCAGGGGTCAGCCCCAAAAGCTACTATATTAATCTCAGGCTGAATGAGATTGTCAGGATGCTTTCGGAGGGTATGGAGGTGAGGGAGATTTCGGAAAAAATGAACTTTTCGTCACCAAATTACTTTTCGGCTTTTTTTAAGGCGCATATGAAAATGACGCCCATACAATTTAAAAATAAAAACAAGTGAGGGAAAAACAATGGCAAACATTTCGGAAATTGACAAGAATCTGAAAGTTGAAACCAATATAGATAAGGAGGATATAAGATTTTTTGATGTGGCAAAAGAACCCTTTGGGGTTTACGGCGTTTCTTTTGAAAATGGAATATTTCGCAGAATGCCTGAAAAGATTGCAACAGCAATAAATCCCAGAATAGCGGATCTTCACACCAATACCGCCGGCGGCAGAGTGCGGTTCAGAACTGACAGCCCGTATGTTGCAATAAAAACAACAATGAACCATGTTGCAAGAATGCCCCATTGTGCATTGACAGGGAGCTGCGGCTTTGACCTTTATGTGAAGGAAAACGGAACTGAGATATA
>JAZRMZ010000118.1:0-8538 GCA_045647905.1 Clostridia bacterium | reverse complement strand
GAAGGAGGTTGCTGACCGTATGGCGGCATTGCCCGGCGGAAAGGATTATGGTGCCCTTTCTGCGGCGGTGCAGTTCTATACCGTGCCGAAAATTATTGCAAAGGCGGAGCCCCATTGCTTTATGCCCCAGCCAAAGGTTGCCTCGGTGGTTATACGCCTTGAAGTTCAGGAAAAGCCAACGGTGGTGGTGAAAGATAAAGAGAAGATGTTTGCGATTATTAAATCTGCTTTTGGACAGCGCAGGAAAACACTTTTGAATGCCCTTTCAAAAAGTCCCTATATTGATATAGGAAAGGATTCGGTTCAAAAGGCGTTGGAGGAGATGAAACTTGACGTAAATATCAGAGGCGAAAAGTTGAGCCTTGAACAGTTTGCAAGGCTTTCGGATTTGTTGTAAATCAAAGGAAAGGTGAAGAAAAATGACAAGTAAGGAAAGAGCATATTTAAAAGGATTGGCGGCGAATGTTCCTGCCCTTTATCAGATTGGAAAGGACGGAGTTTCGGAAAATGTGGTTAAGATGGCGGCAGACGCCCTTGCAGCACGGGAATTGATAAAGGTTCATGTGCTGGAAAACTCTCTGCTGGGAATACGTGAGGCAGCAGAGGAGCTTGCTGAAAAAACAAGTTCTCAGGTTGTTATTGTGATTGGAAATAAATTTGTTTTGTATAAGCGGAGCGACAAAAATCTTTGTGAAATGTAAAGTTTTGATGAAATAATTGACATTGTTATGCTGTTGGTGTATAATGAATGCTGATAACGTATGGATATTGTTGTTTTAACAGTATAAGAAGAAAGGCATGAATAAAATGAAACATTATAGAATTACAAACAGGTTTGTGGCTTTGATGGGGGCGTTATGCGTTATGCTTGCAACCATCGGCGGTGTTATTGCGGCAGACAGCATCACAAGTATAAGTTTTGGCGGCGAAACAACAAGCCTTGATGAACTGGATGCAATTCCACAGGGCGAAATGAATGTGGTTAATATTTTGCTTCTGGGTGTTGACGAAGGCGGAATGAGAAGTGATACCATTATGCTTGTGAGCATGAACGGCTACACAAACGAAATTAATGTTTTGTCTGTTCCCAGAGACACAAGAATTCCGGTGGGCAACGGACATCAGAAGGTTAATGCGGCAATCGGTATCGGTGCCCAGGAGGTCAGAAAAGGTAATTATGACGAACCCGAAGATTATGCTGTTCGCAAAATTAAAGAGCTTACGGGACTTCCCATTCATTATTTCATGACTGTTGACTTTGACGGATTCAAGGATATAATTGATGTTTTGGGCGGAGTTGATTTTGAAATTCCCTTCCATATGAAATACGATGACCCTGTTCAGAATCTTCATATTGACCTGAAACCCGGCATGCAGCACCTTGACGGTGAGGCGGCTCACGATTTTGTAAGATTCAGACAGGGCAACCCCGGATATTCGGGATATGCAACAGGAGATTTGGGAAGAATAGAAGCACAGCAGGCGTTCCTTAAGGCTATTGTTGCGCAGAAGCTCCAGCCTAAGTATCTTGCTGATGCAACGGATATTTTCGGTGTTGTTACCAAATATATCAGAACAAATTATTCAGTTAAGGATTTGCTGAGACATCTGGGCCCTGTTTCAAAAATGTCGGCAGACAAGGTGAAGATGCATCAGTTGCCCGGTGCGCCCAGAATGGTCAGCGGTATTTCATATTATATTGCAGATACAGCGGCAACAAATCAACTGGTAACCACGGTGTTTGATGAAAACAGAAAAACACCGCTTGATACAACAGAAGAATAATATTAAAAAGAAGAATTGGCGTGTGAATCACGTTGAAACAGCCCCTGTTGGGCAATGGAGATTGTTATGAGAGTTTTAATGGCAACCATGCAGTTGGATATCGGAGGTGCCGAGACGCATATTGTTGAGCTTTCAAAGGCTTTGGCACGTCGTGGAGTTGAGGTTTTTGTTGTATCCAACGGCGGAGCTTATGTTTCGGAGCTTGAAAGTGCGGGAATTAAGCATTTTGAGGCACCTTTGCACAGCAAGTCTGTTGGTGATATGCGTAAAGCGTACAGCAAGCTGGAAAGAATTATACTTGACAATAATATTGATGTGGTTCATGCTCACGCAAGAATTCCGGGTTTTTTGTGCGGAAGACTGCAAAAGAAGTATAAATTCAGATTTGTTACCACCGCCCATTGGGTTTTTGACACAAGATTTCCCCTTAATTTGCTGACAAATTGGGGTGATCGGTCTCTGGCGGTTAGTGATGATATAAAAAAATATCTGGTTGACAATTATAACTGTGAGCCTGACAACATCCGTGTTACCATAAATGGTGTTGACATGGAGAAGTTTTCGGAAAATGTTGATTTTTCGGATGTGGCAAAGGAATTTGATTTTGGAAAAGACAGGACAAGAATTGTTTATGTCAGCCGTATGGATGTTGACCGAAGCTTTGCGGCACACAAGCTGATTGAAGCTGTTCCTGAGCTTTGCAAAAGGATAGATAATCTTGAGGTTGTTGTTGTTGGCGGCGGAAATGATTTTGACACCATAAATCAGGAAGCATCGGCAATGAACACCAAAATGGGCAGAAGGGTTGTTATCACAACAAACGGACGTACTGATATTAACAAGTTTGTTGCTTCGGGAGATATTTTTGTTGGTGTAAGCCGTGCGGCACTTGAGGCAATGGCGTGCAGAAAGCCTGCTATCATTGCGGGAAACGAAGGTTATATCGGAATTTTTGATGAAGATAAACTTCAGGTGTCCATTGATACCAATTTTTGCTGTCGTGGCTGTGAAATGACCACAACCGAGAAGTTGCGTGATGACATTCTTACGATTCTTGACCCCGAAAAGGAAGAGTACAGAAAGCATTTGGGCGATTTTTCCATTGAAACGGTGAAAAAGTATTATTCGGTTGAGACAATGGCTGATGATGCCATGAAGATGTATGTTTCAATTGTGAAGGATTCAAAAATCAATGATGTTGAAAAGTCGGAGTTTGAAGATATTGACAAGTTTATTTACCACGGAAACAGCAAGCGGGATATTGACGTTATGCTTTCAGGGTATTATGGTTTTCATAACAGTGGTGATGATGCCATTCTGACGGCAATTGTCAAAGGCCTTCGTGAAAAATGTCCCAACCTCAATATCACGGTGTTGTCCAAAAACCCGGAAGAAACGTCAAAGCTGTATGGTGTGGATTCAATTGACAGATTCAGCATATGCAAAATTTCCGGAGCCCTCAGAAGAACCAAGCTACTGGTGAGCGGCGGCGGAAGTTTGCTTCAGGATGTGACCAGCTCCAAATCCTTATATTATTATCTTGCCATAATGCGGATGGCAAAAATCTGTGGTGCCAAGGTGATGATTTATGCCAATGGGATTGGACCTATCTGCAAAAATGCCAATAAAAGAAAATTGAAAAAGGCTGTTAACAAAACAGATTTGATTACACTGCGTGAAAAATCTTCAAAAGAAGAACTTGAAGGGCTTGTTGCAAAGGATATTCCTGTTTTTGTGACTGCCGACCCTGTTTTTTCTCTTGAAAGCGCAAATGAGAAAGCCATTGCTTCGGAATTGAACAAAGTTGGCATTTCTGAAGAAAAAGAGTTTTTTGCTGTGGCTGTGAGAGAATGGAAAAACAGCGACAAAAATCTTGAAAGTAAGGTCGCTGAATTCGCTGAATATGTGAGAGACAAGTACGGCGTGATGCCATTGATTGTTTCCATGCAGGATGGTTTTGACCGTAATATTTCCGAGCGCATTGCGGGGATGATAAAAGGCCAATGTGCAATTCTCGAAAAAGGTATTTCACCTGAGGTTATGCTGGGGATTATGGGGAAATCAAAGTTTGTTCTTGGAATGAGACTCCATACCTTGATTTATGCGGCAAAAAATGCTGTTCCTGCCATTGCTCTTGATTATGACCCAAAGGTTACTGCGGTTATGGAATCCATTGAACAGAAGTTTTTGATTGATGCTCAGAATGTTGATGTGGAAAAGATGTGTGACTATGCCGACAGAATATTTGAAAACCGTGAGGAAATATGCTCCGGTCTTGAAGAAAAGAGCAGACAGTATAAAATTCTTGCAAATAAGAATGTTGAAATGATGCTGGATTTGCTGAGATAAACGTTTTTACCAAATGTTGGGGTAAAACATTCAAAAAGAGATTCTTCGCTACACTCAGAATGACCCTGATTGGTTTATGTTAATGTTATTCTGAGCAATGAGCGAAGACGATTTTCATCATCGTCAATATTTGAAAAAGAACCAAAGAAAAAAGTGATAAAATTTCGCCTGACACGACGGAACATTATCACTTTTTTACTTTATTTTTTTATGTCTTATTCTTCAAATGCTGTTTCGTTCAAAGATTCTTCGTATTTTTCAAGAATCATCTTCTGAAGGAGTTCCCTCATTTCGGCGTTGATAGGATGTGCAATATCCTTGAATTCACCGTCGGGAGTTTTGCGACTTGGCATTGCAATGAAAAGTTTTTCCTGTCCTTCGATAACTTTGATGTCATGAACAACAAAAGCATCGTCGAATGTTACGGAAACAACGGCTTTCATTCTGCCTTCTGCGTTGATTTTTCTGACTTTGATGTCAGTGATTTGCATAAAATGCACCCACCTTTGTTAATAGATTATATCTTTTTAATTATTTGCTGAATAAAAATATTAAATATTAATATAATAACTTATATTGATATATTTTGAATTTTGTGGTAAAATAACATTATAAAGGTTATTTATTTCTGACAAAATCCTAAGGAGATGAAACAATTGAAAAATATCCAGCTTTCCAATCTTCCCGAAAATGCACATATACATATGGTGGGAATCGGCGGAATCAGTATGAGCGCGCTTGCGCATATGCTGAAATATTTTGGTTACAGCGTTTCGGGTTCAGACCGAACGGAGACCGGAATTGTACGTCGATTAATGTGTGAAGGAATTAAAGTGCATATCGGGCACAATGCAGAGGCGGTGGAAGATCCCGACCTTGTGTGTTATACGGCAGCGATTCCTGCGGACAATCCTGAACTTGTCAAGGCAAAATCCCTTGGAATTCCAATGATGGAACGTGCCGAATTGCTTGGGCAATTGATGAAAAAATACAAATTCCCAATTGCGGTTGCCGGAACACACGGAAAAACCACAACGACGTCAATGCTGTCGTTGGTTCTTCTTGAGGCTGGTCTTGAACCGTCAATTCTGGTTGGAGGAGAACTTCCTCAAATCGGGGGCAACTACAAAATCGGCAATGATGATTACCTTGTTTTTGAGGCCTGTGAATATGTGGAAAGCTTCCTGCATTTCAGTCCGTTTATATCAGTAATTACAAATGTCGAAGAAGACCATCTTGACTATTTTACTGATATTAATCATATTATAACAGCTTTTCAAAAATTTACAAGACTAAATTCACCACTTGGATGCATTATTGTATGTTCTGACGATAAAAACATAAAAAGTGTTGTTGAAAATGTTGAGATAAAAGTTGTGGAATATGGCATAATTAGTGAAAGTAACGATTTCTATGCAAAAAATGTCGCAATAAACCAAAAGGGATTGACTCAGTTTGAGGTTTATGCCTATGGCGAATATGCCGCAACTCTCGAACTTTCGGTTCACGGCGACCATAATGTGAGGAATGCTTTGGGGGCTTTTGCTGCAGCATGGCAGTTGGGTGTTGATGTTGATTCAATCAAAAAAGGTCTTGAAAGTTTTTGTGGAACAAAGCGCAGGTTTGAAAAGCTGGGCGAGGTCAAGGGTGCTGTGGTGATTGATGATTATGCCCATCATCCAACTGAAATTGAAAGCACTCTCAATGCTGCAAAGAAAATCGCCAAAGGTGACGTATGGTGCATTTTTCAGCCCCATACCTATTCAAGAACCAAGGCGTTTACCGGGGATTTTGCAAAAAGTCTCAGTCTTGCTGACAAAACCATTGTGACGGATGTTTACCCTGCACGTGAGGAGTATGACGGAACAATTCATTCCTGCGATGTTGTCAGCCTGATGAAAGGCGGTATTTATATCAATGATTCCAATGCAATAAAGCGGTATGTTCTGGAAAGAATCAAGCCGGGGGATATGATAATCACAATGGGCGCAGGTGATATTTTCAAGCTGGGGTATTCGTTGGTGGAAAAGGGTGAATAAAAAAACGCAATGTCATTCAATTAAGCAGCTTGTCATTCTGAACGTAGTGAAGAATCTTTGTGGTAAATAAGATTCTTCGACCTCGCCTTACAGCTACGCTCAGAATGACACTTTCGCATATACACTTAACTTAATGACATTGATAAAAACATTGGAGTTGTTGCCAAATGCAACAACTCCAATACTTTTAATATTGCTTATTTAAGGTTTCCCATAACCGTGCGGTCTATGCCGCTCAGGTCTTTTTTTATTTGTATGTTTTCAAAGCGCTTGGACATAATTTCTGCCACGTCCTGTGCTTGCCCGATTCCAACTTCAAAGGCAAGGGTGCCTTTTTGTGAAAGGGGTATGTCTGACGCAATTCTTCTGTAAAAATCAAGACCGTCTTCGCCGCCGCCGATTAATGCCGACAAAGGCTCAAAGTCCTTTACCTTTCGGTCAAGGGAGTCGATGTCCCGTCTTGGAATGTAAGGCGGATTTGAAACAATTACATCGGGCAGGAAGTGGGGCACTTGTTGCAGAATATCACATTTTTCAAAGGTACATCTGTCGTCAACTCTGTTCAAAATGGCGTTTTTTTTTGCTGTTTTCAAAGCATTGTCGGAAATATCAACCGAAAGAACTCTTGCCTTTGGCAGATAATGGGCAAGGCTTATTGCAATGCAACCGGAGCCTGTTCCGATGTCAAGAATGTTTACGGGTTTGTTGCCGAGTTTTTCAATCAACTGTTCAACAAGGATTTCGGTATCACATCTTGGAATCAGAGTTGAAGAATTTACCTTGAACCATAGGGACATAAATTCACAGCCGCCAACGATATATTGAACAGGTTCGCCCGAAAGCAAGCGTTCAAGGGAGTTGGCAAAATGTTCTTGTGTTTGGGGTGTAATTTCCTTTTCGCCAATGATTATATCTGATTTTGAAAATCCAAGGGAAAGAAAAATGCTGTCAACATCGGCTGTTGGACTGTCATTGCCCGCTGAAATAAGTTTTTCAACAGAGGACCTTCGCAGAGCTTTTAGTTTTACCATTTTGCTTCTTCCTTGTTTTCGGGCATAACGGCTTTGAATGCTGTTATTGCAACCTCAATCTGGCTGTCGTCGGGTTCGTTTGTTGTGACGTGCTGGAACCATTTTCCCGGAGCGCTGATTGCTGCTGTGAACCAATTGTCGTGGCGTCCTGCAAACTTGATGATTTCGTAGGAAATGCCTGCAACAACGGGGAGCAATGCCAACTTCAGAAGAATTCGAAGTATGGGGTGCTTGATTGTTATAAACCAGAATATGATTATACTGATGACCATAACAATCAGCAGAAAGCTCGTTCCGCAACGGGGGTGCAGACGTGTGTGGCGGCGAACATTGTCAACAGTCAGTTCTTCGCCGCTTTCGTAGCAGTTGATTGTTTTGTGTTCGGCACCGTGGTACATGAATACTCTTTTTATGTCCTTCATCCGTGAAACAAGCAGGATGTAGGTCATAAATATGGCAATTCTGACACCGCCTTCAATTGCAGTAATTGCAAGATGGTTTTTGATAAATCCACGGAAAAATTCCGAAATCACTGCAGGCAGAAGAATGAAAAGACCCACGCTGAAGAAAAGGGAAATCACCACCGCTATGTAAATTACGGCAGTTGTTGCCTTTTCGCTGCCCAGCTTTTTGTTCAGCCATTGTTCAAACTTTCCGGGTTCTTCCTCAATCTGATTGCCCTCATCGTCAATGTCAAAGAATTTTGCGGAATACATCAATGATTGAATTCCCAGAATCATTGAATCGAAGAAGTTAATGCAACCACGGATGATTGGGAGCTTTAGAATTTTATTTTTTCTGCCCTTTCCTATGGGCTTTTCTTCCATTTCAATTTCTCCGTCGGGCTTGCGTACAGCCGTTGCGATTTTTTCGGGACCGCGCATCATAACGCCCTCAATCACAGCCTGACCGCCGATGGAGGTTTTGTGTTTTTTTATTTCGCAGCTTTTGCTCATTTTAATTTCCATAGCCTTTCTGCCCACAAAGTAGTAACATAAAATATACGCTTTCTCTTACCGTGGGCTGATAAGGCGTATAATGGAAATTATACCCATGTGTGTTTCCGCCAAAGGCGAAAAAATCGCACGGGTAATCAAATCTTTATGCCGCAGGCAGAATTAACGTGATTTTTCACGTTAATCACCTTCACTTTCAATAGGGAACAAACTTCCCTGCATACAGTATAGCATAAGTGGATGAAATATACAATAACTTTTTTTGAATAATTTGTGAATTGTGAAAAGATAATTATTTAACAAATGTTGGGGTAAAATACTTTGGTAAGATCCTTCGTTACACTCAGGATGACGTAAACGGCTTATAGTAATGTCATA
>JAZRMZ010000117.1:0-11782 GCA_045647905.1 Clostridia bacterium | reverse complement strand
TTTTTGTATAATAGGAAATCCGCAATTTGGTTTCCTATTATACAAAAAAAGAAGCCGCTTTCGCAACTTCTCCAAAATTTAATCCACAACAATCATAAGTATAAATTCCAGTACATCGTTGCCAATATTTTCAATGCTGTGTCCTTCGCCGTCGGGCGTAAAGGTCACATCCCCCGCCGAAAGCTCAATTTCCGTTCCGTTATCATTATAAAGAGCCTTCCCCGAAAGGATATAAAAAGTTTCGCTTTCACCATAATGAACATGATAACCAACCGACGAACCCGGTTCCAGCTTTGCATGGGCAAGCTTCCGCACCTTTGAGGGCTTTATAACCTCATTATTGAGCTTGTCCATCGAAATGCTGCCCTTGCCGCCTTCAGCACCCGTTCTCACATCAATCGTTCTGCTGTTCTTTTTTGAAATCACTTATTTCACCTCTGTCCCTATTTCTCATCAGCGTTTATAATCGCCATAAACTCAAGAACACAATCCCCGATATTTTCAAGGCTGTGCCCCTCACCGTCCGGGGTATACGTCACATCACCAACAGCAACCTCCCGTTTGGTTCCATTGTCATCATAAAGACCCTTGCCCGAAAGTATGTAATAAATTTCACTTTCACCATTATGCACATGATAACCGATGCTTGACCCCGGTTCCAGCTTTGCATGGGCACAAAGTCTCACATTTGACGGATTAACCCTTTTATCGGCAACCATTTCAAGAATCAGCTCACCGCTTCCTCCTTCAATTCCGTCAATCACCGCAAACTCTCTTTTTTCAGCTTTCAAAACCATTTTCCAAACTCCCCATAAAACCAAAGCGCACAGAAGCTCCGTGCGCATTTGTCAGTCATACAAATTCAGTTTCTGACACCAAAATCAGTCCCTAACCTCTTCAATCGCCTGAGATGTTGTTATAAACGCAATAACAGCAATCGCAGCAGCCAGCAATGCAACAACAGCGCCACCGATAATCCATAATTTCTTTGACATAAACCATCCCTCCTTGAAATCATTATATAACTATTTTCCCAAAAAGTCAACAAACTTTACACCATAACTCAAGAAAATTTTTTATCACACACATAACGAACACAGCAGTTTTTCCGTATTTTCCTCAGAATATTCAATTTCTGCCGAATACCGCCGTGCAATATCCTTAAAACGGGAAATTGACGGCTCCTCACTTGCGGCGCACAAGGTTTTTATCATTTCAAGCCCCAAAACAGAAAATCCCAGCCACGCACCAAAGGTTCCGTCATAAATCCCCTCTGCCGTATGTCTGTAAACAAAATACAAAAGAAGCTGTCTTTGAATATTCTGTCCCTCTCTGCTTTTAAACATATCATAATCAAACTTTTTGCAGGTCAAAGCATTTTCAAGAATTTCTCTCCATTCACTGTCAAGAATTTCAAGGGAGAGGAAAAATTTGATTCTGTCTTCAAAAGACACTTCATCAACCCTTTGCCCAAAGGTTTCAAGAAGAACGGATGCACTCTCCTCAACGCTCATTTTCTCATTCTGAATGATTTCAAAAGCCTTTTCCCGCAGGGCAAAAAACACATTCTCCAAATCATCAAAGCGTTCTTCATCTTCGTCCTCATCAATCACAACCAAAGAAAAGGGATGTTGCCACCCCAGAACCAAATCAGCCGCCGCCTCGCAACAAAGCCCAAGCCCCACTTCCGTGCGGCTGTCATAAAAATTACGGAATCTGGGATGGTCGCTGCAAATATCACATAGACTTTCTTCCCCCAGTTCGATGTAAATATCACACAGATTGTTTCCGTTCAAAAACGGACATCTTTCACCCTCAGCGAGAATAAAATGCCTTTCGCCCTCTGCACCGTCCGAAATACAGCTTTGCAGTCTTTGGCCAAAATCACCTTCCACTTTTTTGTATTTCTCAAAGGTTTGTCCGTCTATATCAATTTCCCAGCCTATGCAACAACTGTTTTGGCATTTGTCTGCTGTGCACTTAAATTTTTTGTAAAATCCGGGTGCATAAGTTTTCATCGGAAAAATTTCCTCACTTTTTCATATATTTTTTTGTTTCCTCTTGAATATCTCAAAATTTTGTGATAAAATGAATTGGTTACAAACAAAACACTCTCTTCCGGAAAGGAATTTATATATGTATATTTTTTCAAGAACATTGATTGAAACAGTAAAGCTCCTGTGTCTTTCATTGACCTGCTCGGCTGTGTTTTCAATGATGATTTTTCAGGATGACGTTGTTTCCATAAGATTTGTGTGCTTTGTCCTAAACTTTGTATCTTTGCTTTTGTTTATGATTGCATACTACAAAAACTGGGAAAAGGTTTGCACAAAAGCCTTTTCTCCCGGAGAATACTGGATTCCCGCATTGGTTTCATACGGTGTTTATCTGATTTTTTCAACAATATGCTATCTGCTTGCAAGTAACATTCTGGTTATGTCTCCCACATCGGGCGAAAACGATACTTTGGCAGGCTTCCGAGTGTTCTATCGGTATTTTTTCCAGCACTCACGTTTTCTTGAGCCAATGCTCAACAAGGAGTACGCCTTTGTATCTTTCATTATCTCACAGCTTGCAATGGTTGCAACACTCATTGTTGTTCCAAAGATTGTCCAGCGCAGAAATTAGCCTCACAGCGATAAATGGGCTGTCCCTTTTCAGAAAACAGAGTTTCATATTCGGTCATAACATTACCCTCAAAACCGCTATTGTGCAAATCGAGGGTAATGTTTTTTAATTTCAGCCCAAAATCTGCAAAAGAATTAAGGGAAAATTCAAACAGTCCTCTGTTGTCGGTTTTGAAGTGAATTGCTCCGCCCTTTTCAATCAAATTCTTATATATCAAAAGAAACCGCTCATGGGTGAGTCTTCTTTTTTTGTGACCGCTTTTGGGCCACGGGTCGCAAAAATTGATATATATTCTCTGAACCTTTGATTTTGTTTCAAGCTCCGAAAGAACCCCCGCATCCCCGGGAACAAATCTCACATTGTTAAGTCCCAATGCCGTTACCTTTTCCATGGCAAGCACCAGAACATCCAGATTCTTTTCAAAAGCAATATAATTCACATCAGGATTTCTGCGTGCAGTTTCAGAAATAAATCCGCCCTTGCCGCATCCGATTTCAATATGCAAAGGCTTGTCTTCTCCAAAAACAGCCTTTATGTCATCCTTGTATTGCAAAATATCCCGTATCATCAATCCACCGCAGCTTTCCATTCTTTCTTCACGGTGTTTTTTTCTTCTCATTCTCATATGTATTTCCTCCGAAGCATTATTCAGGGTTCACCAAGCCAAAATTAAACTGCGCAAAAGTCCGTGTCATTCTGAGCCATCAGCGAAGAATCTCAACAAAATCCCCTTCAAAGATTCTTCACATTCGTTCAGAATGACAAGCCGGAGTCTTTGTGCAAACAGAATTTTAACATCTCCCATTTTTTCTATTGTAACAAAGTTCCAAACAAAAGTCAATCAGTCATTAAAAGTAAAAGCGCTGTATGTGTCTGCAATAATATTCCATAATTCCCTGTCAACCAGTCCGTTGGTCTTTTTGCCGTAAAGCCGGGCAAAATCCTCCACCGCCCTTTTTGTGTCGGCATCAAAAACTCCCGTGATTTTGGGCAGATGAATATTTCCGAATACTTTTGCAAGACGCCTGAGCATTATCTGCAAAATATATATTTCTTCAAAGCTGTCACCGGGCTTGAAGTGAGGAATATCCACAGGATAAACATACACAGGCTTTGTGTGACGCTCCGCCCGTACTGTTTCATCATATAGCTCCACAATACGGGTCCACGTTTCAAAGTCCACCTCACCGTTCCCGCTCAATCCGTTTTGCTTTTGAAACGCAATAACCGCAGCCTTGGTTTCAGGACCAAAAATTCCGTCCGGAACAATCTGCGGAATACCCGGATAATACCTTGAAAGATACCTCAGATACGTCTGAAGCTCAATTATGTTCGCCGATTCATCTCTGTGTGAAAAATAGATTCTGTTATTCACCATACATCCCCCCGTCACTGATTCACAGAATATCCCGGATACTGCCCCGGTGTCTTCAAATCCCCATTTTTCAAATTAAAATAAGTATCCTCAATGAGCCTCCACAAAACAGGCCCCACAAACCCTTTGGGCGCAACCCCCACATCCTCCGCAAAGGCATCAACAGCACTCTGTGTCTGCTCATCAAAGGTTCCCGTAACCTGAATATCGGGAAGGTTCTCATAAATCTCCGAAATAAAGCTCAGTCGGTCCTGAATAACACGCACCGATTCACCTGTGCTTCCCAAAACCAGCGGAGTTCCGGGATACGGTGCATATTCCTCCGCAAGAAACTGCGGCGGATAACTTTCCAGAATCCCAAGATAAGTATCGCTGAGTGCATCCCAGGTCTGTTCATCAACAACTCCCGTTTCCTCCAGTCCTGCAAACCTCTGAAAGCTCCTGACCGCACTTTCCGTTGCGTTGCCGTATATTCCGTCAATAGTCACCGACGGCACAGCATTGTTATACACCGCAATAACCGCCAGATAATACTGAATAACACGCACCGCATCGCCACGGTCTCCCGGCCGCAATTCGGTCACAAAATTTTTCGAAACATCAGCCAGCTTTATCCCCTCGGAATTCAGCGCACCAAGCCTTGAAACCGCAACAAATATTGCCTTTATTTTGTACCATGTTCCCTTTCCGATTATTCCGTCGGGTGTAAGATTGAAAATCTCCTGAAACTGCCTTACGGCATCCTCAGTTCTTTCGCCAAACACCCCGTCAACATTGGTTATTTTGGGAATCAGGGGATAATCTCTTGATATTCTGTTCAGCTGTGTCTGAATGGTTCTCACGCTCTGACCGGAGCTGCCCACTCTCAAAGGCGTCCCCGGATAGGATTCCTCAACATTCTGAATGGGCGCATCTTGCACAAGCTCAATATCATTCCCGTAGTATCGTGTCAAAATATCATAAGGACCCAAACCCTGATTTGCAAGCTCCACCGTCCCCCATTGTGAAAGTCCGTCACAGGTCACTTCTTTTCCGTCACAAAAAGCGGCAAATAAGGGTTCAATGTTGCCCTGTCGTCTGATATAATCATTAAAAATCTCGTCAACAATACGGCTTATATTCTCAAATATATCACGGCCGTTCACAAAGGACTGGTCAAAGGCGGTGGAGTTTGTTATATCAAAGTCATACCCCCGTGACCTGTACCACTCGGTGTAAACCCGATTCAGCGCATATGAAATCTGAGCATATATGTTGGCTCTGATTGCACTTTCGGGCCATGTTGGAAAAATCTCGCTTGATGCCACATTTTTTATGTAGTCCGAAAAACCGACCGTGACATTTTCCGCATTTGAATCGGGCGCCCCCAGATGAACTGTTATCGTTTCGGGTATAAAGGGTCTGCCAACCATTTCACTTCACCATCCTTCCGATTTATTCATTTTCAAAGGGTTCTTCTTCGGTGAATCTCACAATTCTTCCCCTTTCACGGCTTTCTTCAAGGGGAATCAATGCCACGGGCTGAATGGACGTCTGCCCCTCAAACACAGGAACATTAACATTTTCAATGGTATAATACCCCGGATAGTCAATTCGGATATTATACTTAAAAAACCTGTTTACACCCTCAGGAGTCAGGGAATTCTCCGCCGACGGTGCCGCAACCTTCAATGGCTCGGTCTTTCCGTTGCGATTGGTTTTCATAACCGACACCAGCGCCTCGCCCCCTTCGTCATTTTTGGAAACAAGCACATTTGCTCCCGGCACGGGGATTGCGCTGTCTGCCGTGGATACCTGAACAACAATGTAGCCAAAACCCTTTTCTGCCATATCATCACTCTCCTCAAAAAATCATTCCACATCCATAATATGCAAAAATCCTTTTTCTGTGAAAGGAGGGTTTTATTTACCTTTTTAGGGAGATACTAAATATAATCTCAAAATTCTGTTAGGAGAGAAATCAAATGCTTGTAATCTTTATCCGAACAATTCTTGTGTATTTTTTTGTTATTTTTTCATTGCGAATGCTGGGAAAACGTCAAATCGGTGAGCTTGAACCTTCAGAACTTGTGGTAACAATCATAATCTCCGAAGTGGCATCACTGCCCATACAAGACCCCAATCAACCGATGATAACAGGAATTATTGTAATCACCCTTCTCCTTATTCTTGAAATTATTCTTTCCTTCGGAGCATACAAAAGCCCTGCCATACGAAAATTTTTTTATGGCGTGCCAAGTGTTTTTTACGAAAACGGCAAGCTGAATCAAAAGGAAATGGAAAAGCAACGGTTCAATCTGAACGATTTGATGTCCACCATGCGTAATACGGGCACCACAAACCTTGCCGAAGTGGAATACGTTATAATGGAGACCAACGGCAACGTCAGCGTAATCCCCAAAACCGAGCACCAGCCCATAACCCTCTCGCATTTGAACATCACTCCCGATTCGGCGGTTCTTATCAGTTATATAATCATTGACAACGGAAAAATCAACCTTCACAATCTCAAGCGTCTGGGATATAACGAAAACTGGCTTGACAAACAGCTCAAAGCCCGAAAACTAAAAAATCCCGAAGAAATCTTCTGCATGACAGCCGATTCGTCGGGTGAAATAATAATCATAAAAAAATCCTGCAAGGAGACTTAAAAATGAAAGCCTTTATCATTGCACTTGTTATCCTTTTGATAATAACAAGCTTTATAGTCGTTCATATCCGAATAATGTTGAATCTGTCCGAAACCATAAGCGAGAAATGCGACCTTGCCGGCAAACACGCCAAAAATGACAACTGGGATTCGGCAGTCAAAGAAGTAAAAGCCATAAAAAAACATTGGGACAAGCACCGCACGTGGGTTGCTCTCACCATTTCCACAGCAGAAATCGAACAAATCGAAATTGCTCTCAACCAAAGCCTGAGTTATGCCGAATTGCATCAGAAACCGGATTTTATGGGCGAATTCACCATGTTCACAATGCTCATCGAGCATATCCCCCATCAGGAGGGCTTTCACATTGCGGAGATTCTGTAAAAGGAAAGATTCTTCGCTTCCGCTCAGAATGACCAAGACTCCCTCTTTGAGGGAGCAAAGCGACTGAGGGAGCTGTCACACTGAGCGCAGTCGATCTCTCCGAAAGCAACAAAGGGTCATCCTGAGCGCAGTCGTTCTCTCCGAAGGCAACAAAGGGTCATTCTGAGCGTAGTCGTTCTCTCTGAAAGCAACAAAGGGTCACCCTGAGCGTAGTCGTTCTCTCCGAAGGCAACAAAGGGTCATCCTGAGCGTAGCGAAGGATCTCTTTCCTTCCCTTACAACATTCGAAAAAGCCAAATAAAAATACAGCCCGTTGTGTTCATCCACCTCAACGGGCTGTATATTTTTCATTCTTTACTTTCCTACACTAACGGTAACAGTCTTAATCACCACAGGTTCAACAGGGATTGCCGTTTCGCCCATTGCATTAGCTGTTCTTTCAACTTTAAGGAAGTCATCAACAACCTCCATACCTTCAATCACCTTGCCAAACGCCGCATATGAACCGTCAAGGAATGATGCATCGTCATAGCAAATGAAGAACTGACTTGATGCGCTGTCGGGATGGCTTGAACGTGCCATTGAAATCACACCTCTTGTATGTGAAAGTGTGTTCTGCGCGAATCCGTTTGCGGCAAATTCACCCTTGATGTTATGCTCACTTCCGCCCATTCCTGTGCCCTCAGGGTCGCCACCCTGTGCCATAAAACCCTCAACAATACGGTGGAATGTGAGTCCGTTATAAAAGCCCGACTTTGCAAGCTCAACAAAGTTTGCAACAGTCTGAGGTGCATATTCGGGATAAAGCTCAATTTTGAACTTTTTGCCGTTTTCCATTTCAACTGTAACAACAGGATGTCCTTCAGGAATCTCCTCATACACCTTTACCGACTCTGCAATCTGCTGTTCCATCTGTTGCTGCTGTTGCTGAGTTGCCTCTGCCTGTTTAATAATGTCAGCCAGAAGTGCATCAACACGGTTTACAATAACAACCGCCTCGGCACGGGTACCCCCCTGCTTTGCGTTGATATTTCCGTTTTCATCACCTGTGATAATTCCCATAAAAAATGTATTGGTGATTGCATCGACAACAGCAACGGGGAATGCCGCCTTGATTTCTTCAGCATCACTATATGTTTCACTTGTTTCTCTGCCCACAATTCCAAGCACATTGCGTATTGATTCGCTGACAAGATAGCTCATTTCCCATCTTCCGATTGGCAAATCAAAATTCTCAGCACTCATCAAACCGGGAACAATTCCGTCAACCGCCGAATCTTCAGCCAACGGAGCATACATCATGGCATTTGCAAAATTATAATATTTTGCCGCCCAATGTGTTCCGTCATCAAGTTCATCGGGAACAAATCCGTCAAGTCTTTCGCAGAATGTGGCAACAATCATTTTAAGGAACTCCGCACGTGAAACCACATCATCAGGACGGAAGCTGCCGTCAGGATCACCGTTCACCATACCGCTCATATAAGCTCTGGCAATTTCACCCTCTGCCCAGTGGCCTTCAATATCCGCAGGATAAGGAATGCCCTCCTCCGCCGCAACACTCGTCACGCCCAAAAGCATAACAACCGAAAGCAATAATGCAATAATCTTTTTCATAATAATCTCCTCTATATTTTATCTTACAGTCTTTCCAGAAAACTCATCAACTTCTGAGCAATCTTCAAGCAGCCCGCATCGTTGGGATGAAGCCCGTCGGGACAAAACATTTTCTTTTGAATTTCCACATCAGGGCAAACCCCAAGCTCTGCAAACAAATCAAGAACGGGAATTGAATAATACTCCGCAACCTCCTTGAGTGCATGAACATAATCCCTGAGATTCTGCTCTGTTCCGGGCTTCAAATCGTAGCCCTGACTTCTCTGCATTGGAGTCATGAAAACAATCTGACTGTTCGGGAACTTTTCAATCAAGCCCTTCATCAGATAATGGCATCCGCCGTAAAAGGTTTCGGGAGTTCTGTCCGAAAAGTCACCAAAGGGCGCATCGCCGTGACCATAATCGTTTGTTCCGCCAAAAACAACCACAACATCAGCATCATTATCCATTTCATCGTATCTCTGACAGAAAGACTGTGAATCAATGGCCTCAACAACCTTCTGCTGATTGGCAATTCTTGTGCCGCTGATTCCGTAATTTCTTACTATTCCAACGCCCGCAAGTCTTTCAAACACGTTGCAGTAATAGGTTTTTTCACATGAAGCACCAACACCCTGAGTGATGCTGTCGCCCAAAAAATTTATTTTCTTTCCATTCAGTTCCATATCATTAATCCTCCATCAAAGTAACAGATTTCATAACAATAGGCTCAACGGGTGATGCAAGCTCGCCCATTGAATTATAAGATCTTTCAACATCAAGGAATCCGTCAACGGTTTCCATACCCTCAACAACCTTGCCGAATGCCGCATAGTTGCCGTCAAGGAAGGATGCGTCGTCATAGCAAATGAAGAACTGACTTGATGCGCTGTCGGGGTTCATGCTTCTTGCCATTGAAATCACGCCTCTTGTGTGTGAAAGGGTGTTGCCTTCAAAGCCGTTTGCAGAAAATTCACCGGGAATTTCAACACCGCTGCCGCCCATTCCTGTGCCCTCGGGGTCGCCGCCCTGTGCCATAAATCCTTCAACAACTCTGTGGAAGCAAACTCCGTCATAAAAACCGTCTGCAACCAAATCAACAAAGTTCTGAACCGTCTGGGGTGCATATTCGGGATAAAGCTCAATAACAAACTCTTCTCCGTTTTCCATTTCAACCAATACTTTTACATTATCTGTCATAATTTTTCTCCTTGTCTTTTGTATATGATTTTCTCTTTTTTATCTTTCAACAGTCACACTTTTCATAACAATAGGTTCAACAGGTGTTGCTTCTTCACCCATTTCGTTCATGCTTCTTTCAACTTCAAGAAAGGCATCAACATTTTCCATACCTTCAACAACCTTACCGAATGCCGCATAAGAGCCGTCAAGGAATGATGCATCGTCATAGCAAATAAAGAACTGGCTTGATGCGCTGTTTGCTGCCTGACTGCGTGCCATTGAAATCACGCCTCTTGTGTGTGAAAGGGTGTTGTCGGCAAAACCGTTCTGAGCAAATTCACCCACAATATTCTTGTCGCTGCCGCCCATTCCTGTGCCCTGGGGGTCGCCGCCCTGTGCCATAAAGCCCTCAACAACTCTGTGGAATGTGAGTCCGTCATAAAAGCCCGACTCTGCAAGTGCAACAAAGTTTGCAACAGTCTGAGGTGCATATTCGGGATAAAGCTCAATCTTAATTGCCTTGCCGTTTTCCATATTTATTGTGGCAACGGGATGACCTTCGGGAATTTCCTCATAAACCTTGACAGAATCGTCAATGGGTTCAGGCTGGGGTGCGGCAGGCTCTTGAGAAACAGGAGCTTCCGTTGCAGTGCCGTCTGTCGCAGGCTCACTATCCGTTCCGCCGCCCATAAACATACCTGTTCCGCCGATAATCAAAACAGCCGCCACAGCAAGAATTGCAATGATGCAAAAAATCAAAACTCCAATATCTTTTCCTTTTGTTTTCTTTTTGTTTGACATAGTTTTCTCCTTTGATTCAAAAAGTTATTTTTTACAAGAATATAAATCAATATTCCTCATAATAACAATTGTAATTGTTATTCATAATTTTGTCAATACTAAGAATGTTACAAAATTATAAATTTTTTAGTTTTGCTATTGTTTTTATAAAGAAAATATGTTAATATAATCAAAATGGATATTTTTGCATATTTATGCTTTCAACAGCCGACCTGAAAAAGATGGAATTTTGAGGAGATTTTGGTTTGGAGGACGCAGTCGTGCTGACGCCCGTCAAGGACGACAAGCCGAGATGTACCGAAATTACGCTTTTTCAGGCAGGTTCGTATAATTGCTGTCAGGCTAAAATAAATATCCCGGTTTTAGGAGGCGATCGTTTGAAAAAAAATTTACGTGGGCTTGGATTTTATTTAATCCTTTTTTCCGTCATCCTCATTCTCTTTGTGATGACTTCTATGCCCGAAACAACATCAACCGTCATTTATTCCGACCTTGTTTCAAAAATCAAAGCAGGTGAGGTAACAAAGCTTCAGATTGTGGAAACAACCGCAATTGCAACCCTCACCGACAACAAGCAAATCGAGGTTGAAATTCCCGGCTACGGCGCATTGTATGCAAGTGCAGGTGCCGAAATTGAACAACAGATACTGGACGGCACGCTGAAGGTGGAAACTCCGGTTCCCTCTTCTCCCCCGTGGTGGCTCAGCTTCCTCCCGTCTTTGGGCTTGATTCTCATTATGATATTCTTCTGGGTTGGCTTTATGCGCCAGTCTCAGGGAGGCGGCAAAGGCGGCGTTATGAACTTTGGCAAAAACCGTGCCAAGGTCACCATTGACGAAAAAAACAAAAAAACCTTTGACGATGTTGCAGGCGAAGACGAAGAAAAAGAAGAACTGCAGGAAATCGTTGAATTTCTCAAAAATCCGCAAAAGTTCTGTGAGCTTGGAGCAAGAATCCCCAAGGGCGTTCTTCTTGTGGGCCCTCCCGGAACAGGTAAAACACTCCTTGCAAAGGCTGTTGCAGGCGAAGCGGGGGTTCCCTTCTTCTCCATTTCCGGTTCAGACTTTGTTGAAATGTTTGTTGGTGTTGGTGCTTCACGTGTCCGCGACCTTTTTGAACAGGCAAAAAAATCTGCGCCCTGCATCATTTTCATTGACGAAATTGAT
>JAZRMZ010000116.1:0-19288 GCA_045647905.1 Clostridia bacterium | reverse complement strand
CATATCAGTTCCTGTTACCCCGGCACATCCATACCAACGTACACAAGCGTTGTGGGAACGCCGTTGCTTTCAAGCCACGAAGAGGAAAAAACAATACTTTATAAATATACATATGACTACGACAAACAATTTGCTTATATTGATGCTTTGAAGACTTACGGCTGGTCATTCTCCGATTACGAAAAAAGTGAAGACGGAACAAGTTTAACTTGTTATTTGGAAAAAGGCATAGAACTTATAGCCATCACTTATGTGGGGTTTTTAAACGAATTGTGGATAATAACAGCAAATAATTAGAATAAGCGGACGGCAACCTGCCGTCCTCTTATTCTTGAACAACACCTTCTATCCGGCTCCCTTAAGCAATTGTCATTCTGCGCACAGCGAAGAATCTCTCCCAACGTTTCCGCCTACCTGAAAATATAAATTGGACTTCCAATCTGAAGATTTTCGGGGTCAACATTATTATTTTCAAGGAGCTGTTCGGGAGTGGTTCGAAAACGCTTTGCAATGTTCCACAGAGTGTCACCGGGGCGGATGAAATACACAACAACCGACGGAATCTGCGGACTCTGAGCCTCGGTGTCGCATTCCACCTGATTTATAAACTCACAGCGTTGGGGCGAAACAGCTTTCAGGGTCAGCCCGATGTTGGGCCGGACTTCAATGCTCCGTCCCCCCGAAATGGTGTAGCTGATGTGCTCCGTGTCCGCCTTGGCATCGCACACCGTATTTTCGTTTATTCCCGCAATGTCAAACCTGTGTGAAAATGGAATAATATGCGTAAATCCCGAAACAGGTGTTTCCGCATCCGAACTCATATACAAAATATTGCAGGTTATGTAGCCGTTGACCGTTGCGGAATTCTTTTCCGTTGTGATGTTTTCAATACTCGGTGTGGCACTGCAATCAAAAATCTGATGCAATTCGGGCAGATAATCAGGAACAGAAATCATTTCCTTTTCCGTAATTTGTTCAGATGCATTGCTGATTAACTGCTCAAGATTATATTGCGCCGTTTGGGTTGCAAGCTCACCTTTCAGACTGTATGCATCACAAAGAGCATCACATTCAATAACCTCCGTTGCACGCACAATGGCACACATCATTATTTCAATGCTGAGAATACGTTTGTCGCCGTCTGCGTCACAGCATATTTCGTATGAAACATCCTTAACGCAATAATCAACTTCCCCCTCCATGTTTTCACGGATTCCGTCAATTTCAAGTATCTCCGTAAAGGGAACGCTGTGCTCCATACAATGAACTGCGCCTTCCTCGCCATTATCACAGTACAAAGTCGAAACAAGCAGCTCCCCCTTGATAATCCCTTTATTGTCCAGCAGGCGCAATTCCTCCGAAACAGGCTTGACCGAAAGCTTCAGAACTTCGCCCAAATCGGGTTTTCCCGACGGGACATCAAGGCGTTCACGAACCGAAAAATCACGTTCTGCATCACAGCAGGAGTTTGAGATTTTCAAATGCTCGCATCTTGTCTGAATCGGCTCGGCTGAATCCACGGCGGTTGCAATATCAATCTCGGTTTCGGCTGTCACTTTTATGTTCATTCCCACAATAGTTCTCAGATTCAGTTTTCGGCTGTTCACAAGGTTATGTTCGGGATGCTCACATTCCGCATCCGCAATCAGATTCATTCCCGGTTTTGCCCCCTTGACATCAATTGTGTGATTAAAGGGATGTGCCACAGAAATGGACTTTACCTTGCCGATTACGTTGCCGTCGGGAATGTAGAGTATATCAATGCGGATTGTTCCGCCAAGATGAACCTTGTCGGTCTGAACGCTTTTTTCGGTTATGGCGACTTCACAGCTTGACCGAAGCACTTTCAGAACGTCCGGCTTTATATCAGGAACAATTATGTCGCACTCTGCGGTGGTCTGACAGAATCGGGAGCATATTACCTCGGAGAGCTTTATATGCTCCTGTTGCAGCTTTATTGGCATATTTTATTCTACCTCGCTTTTTTAATGTGTTTTTTGTATATAGTTATGCCAAAAATTTGGCGGATATGCTTTAAAATAAAAAATCACCCAAATCAATGTGGTCGGATACGAGAACATATATAAGAAGCGGAATCATCAAGGAATTGTCCTCCTCGGAATTTTCCATAAACAAAAAAATCAGGGCAATAATCAGCAAATCCTCTGCTTCAAGAAAGCCGAGAATCTTTTTTGTTTCGGGATTGTAAATGTTTTTGGGAATAAAGCTGCGCAAAAAATCCGTCGGTTTGGCTGATTTGGACTGATTATTTTGGTGCGGCGGCGGTGTTGGTTGCGGATTTTCAAGCGGCTTCGCAAAAGAGTTCGGTGAAGTCGGTTTATTCATTGGAGCACGTGGTGGTGTGGGATTTTTTTGCTGTTGCGGTGAAGTTTCATAACGGCGGTAAATTTCAGACACCCCCTTGGTCCTTTTGATTGAATGCCTTCAGAACATTGGCAATCTTCAACAGCTTTGATGCCTGTTCAAGCTTGTTCCGGCGATTCTTTTTCAAAAAGGGCTTCAAAGCATTCAGAAAAACAGTTTTGGGGTTGTTGCTGTCGCTGTTCATTGTCTGCATTATGGTTGAAATTTTCATAATTGTTTCCATATCAAGTCCGCCAAGGGCATCGGAAGGAACAGCAGGCGCAGAAGTGCTTTCAGCAGAACTCTGCGCAAACATATTAATTATATTCTGAATCTGAGCTTGACCGTCATCACCGGAAAGCATAGTCTGAAGCTGTTCAATTGCATTTGAAAAATCCAAATTATCTGCCATTTTCTGCACTTCCTTCCAAATTTTTTATATTTTATTTTTTGTTTATTATCGAATTGAGCTTTGACATAAGTTCGGGATTCTGAGCCAGTTGTTTTGCCATATTGGGGTTATTTTGCAACTGTTGCTTCAATTGTTCGGCATCAAGATTTTTCAATTGATTGCTCATTTCCTTGCTGCTCATGGATTTTATTGCGGCTTCTGCCTGCTTCAACTGTTCGGGTGTCAACTTGTCGCTGATTTGCTTCAAGCCGTTTGCAAGCATTTGGGGTGACAGTTTTGAAATCATTTCCTGAAGATTCATATAAACAAAAACTCCTTTCAGATTTGTTTCTATATTCAGTATATGAAATTTTTATAAAATAGTGACAAATATTTAAATTTGTGGTAATATATAAATTCAGGGAGGTGACCCACGGTGAAAATAATTGTATTCAGCGATTCACACAGAGATTTTAATTCAATGATGAAAGCGATCGAAAGGGAAAGCAATATAGACATGATTATTCACGCAGGAGATGTTCTCAGCGATGTGGAAGACCTAAAAATCATGTATCCTCAATATAATATAGTATACGTAAAGGGAAACAATGACTTATGGGACAGAGATGCCGCAGAAGACAGATTTTTTGAGGTTGAGGGCATAAAGATTTTCCTTACCCACGGTCATAATTACAGCGTCAAGTATTCAAAGGCAGCCCTTGCAAAAAAAGGAGCTGAGCTGGGTGCGGATATTTGCATATTCGGGCATACGCATCAGGTGTGCAACGAAGTGTCAGGGAACATCACTCTTTTCAATCCGGGAGCCGCTTCAAGGCGTTACGGAATTATAGAAACAAACCAAGGAAAATTCTCTGTTCGGGTATGCGATTTATAATCGTTGTGGTGAAATAAAAAATTTTTTGAAAAAAAATAAAAAAATTTTAAAAAAAGTGTTGACAAACTGTTTTGTTTGTGTTATAGTAGTATTCGCTGGTTGTGAGAACAACCACAAACAAGCGGTAAGCTGGTGTAGCTCAATTGGCAGAGCAGCTGATTTGTAATCAGCAGGTTGCGGGTTCGAGTCCCATCACCAGCTCCATTTATTCGGAGGGGTTCCCGAGTGGCCAAAGGGGGCAGACTGTAAATCTGTTGCGTCTCGCTTCGATGGTTCGAATCCATCTCCCTCCACCAGAAAAAAGCACCAATCTTGATACAAGATTGGTGCTTTTTTCAACGAAATACGCCTTTCGGCGTGTGAAATATTGCTCCGCAATGTGGAATAGCTTGGCTGTGAAATATTTGCTTCGCAAATGTTAAAGGCGTATTTCATTTCACAGAAAGGGATAGCTTTCTATTTCACAATTTCGTTAGAAATTATTTCACATCAGCGAAGTTGATATTTCACTTATAGACAAATTGTAATTTTATTATTATAATAAGCATAAGGAGTTGATATGTTATGACTGAATCAAAATTGAGAAATTTATCAGTTGCGTTTTCTGTTAAAATAATTAAATTATGTGAAAACATCAAAGGTCATTATTCTTTGACAAATCAACTTGAACGTAGCGGAACATCAATAGGTGCAAACATCCACGAAGCCAAAAATTTCGCACGGACAATTTAATTTTTGTTTTTGTATAATAGGAAATTCGCAATTCCTATTATACAAAAAAAGGACACCATCACCAATATGGTAATAATGTCCTAATGGTTTACTATATCAAGGCTCGTCATTTGCCGTAACGCTGTCGCAAAATAACAAATATTAACCTTTTAAAACGCTTAAAATAGCCGGTTTTGAGCCATTTTATTTATCAAGTGGTTTCATTGTCGGGAAGAGCAATACATCACGGATTGAATAGCTGTCGGTGAGAAGCATAACAAGTCTGTCGATGCCGATACCGAGACCGCCCGTGGGAGGGAGACCGTATTCAAGAGCTGTTACAAAATCTTCATCCATCATATTCGCTTCTTCGTCGCCCTTTTCACGCTTTGCCACCTGATCCATAAATCTGCCCTTCTGGTCAATGGGGTCATTCAGCTCGCTGAATGCGTTGCCGTACTCGCTGCCCAGAATAAACACTTCAAATCTTTCGGTGAACGCAGGGTTATCCTTATATCTCTTTGCAAGAGGTGAAACCTCAACGGGGTACTCGTAGATAAAGGTGGGCTGAACAAGATTATCCTCAACCTTTTCTTCAAAAGCAAGGTTGATAATTTCGCCTCTGGTCATGCCTTTTTCAACTTCAATTCCAACAGATTTTGCCATAGCCTCAGCTTCAGCATCTGTGGTTGTTTCAGCAAAGTCAATTCCTGCAAACTTCTTGATTGATTCAATCATTGTCATTCTTGCCCAACCGGGAGACAAATCTATTTCGGTGCCCTGGAATGTAACCTTTGTTGTGCCCAGAACTTCCTGTGCAACAGTTGAAATCATATCTTCTGTGAGGTTCATCATACCCTCATAGTCGGTATATGCCTCATATACTTCCATTGAAGTAAATTCAGGATTATGTTTAACGTCCATACCCTCGTTGCGGAACTGTCTGCCCATTTCATAAACTCTTTCAAAGCCGCCAACAATAAGACGCTTGAGATAAAGTTCGGGAGCAACTCTCATATACATATCAATATCCAATGTGTTGTGATGAGTAATAAAGGGTCTTGCAGCCGCTCCGCCGGGGATTGTGTTAAGTATGGGAGTGTCAACCTCCATATATCCGCGGCTGTCAAGATAATTACGAATTGCTGTGATTATCTTGCTTCTCATTTCAAAGGTTTTTCTTACCTCAGGATTCATAATCAAATCAACATAACGCTGACGGTATCTGAGGTCGGTATCACGAAGACCGTGGAATTTTTCAGGCAACGGCAAAAGAGATTTGCTGAGAAGTGTGTAGCCGTTTGTTCTTACCGAAATTTCACCCTTCTGAGTTCTGAATACTTCGCCTGTCACACCAACAATGTCACCAATATCAAGTTTTTTGAACTTTTTGTATACTTCCTCACCCATATCGTCACGGGTAACATAAAGCTGAATTTTGCCTTCTCTGTCACGAAGGTCAAAGAAAGAAGCCTTACCCATAACACGTTTTGACATAAGACGTCCAGCAATGCTGACCTGCATACCTTCCATTTCGTCAAACTTTTCGATTATTTCATTTGTGTGGTATTCCTGATTGTATGTGGTAACATCAAAGGGGTTTTCGCCCTCCTCCTGCAGTTGTGCAAGCTTGTCACGTCTGACTTTCATGAGCTCGCCTATATCCTGCTGTTGTTCCTGCATATTTTGTCTGTTGTTTTCGCTCATTTCAATTCTCCTATCTTCCTATTTATCTATGCTGAGTATTTTAAATTGAATTGTACCGCCCGGAGTATCAACATCAACAACATCACCGGCTGCCTTTCCGATAAGTGCTTTACCCACGGGAGATTCATCAGAAATTTTATTTTTGTCCGGATCGGCTTCGGTTGAACCAACAATGCTGTATTCCAGTTCTTCATCAAATTCTTCGTCATAAACCTTGACACGTGTTCCAACGCTGACAACATTCAGGTCAATTTCATCTTCATCAATAACCTTTGCGTTTTTCAGCATATTTTCAAGCTGAACAATTCTGGCTTCAACCTGCGCCTGTTCTTCCTTTGCGGCATCATATTCTGAGTTTTCGGACAAATCCCCAAAACCACGAGCCACCTTAATCTTTTCAGCAACCTCCTGACGTTTTTGTGTCTTGAGCATTTCAAGCTCCTGTTCGAGCTTCAAAAGACCTTCATCAGTAAGTAAAATCTGTTTGTTATCCATTATATTTTCTTGCCTTCCTGCTCACATAATAACTCTGTCCGGCCTTACCGTGAGCCCGTAAAGCACTTACAATGTCAATCACACAATTTATATATTATATATCAATATCGTCACAAAGTCAACTTTTTTTTATCCGAAAAAAAGGACAAATTTCGGTCAAAAGTCACAAATTGTGCAACATGGGCGGTAATCTCGGTCAAATCTGCCTCATAACCGCCAAGTTCAAATTCTGCAACAGCCCCGTCAACAATCAAATCTCTGCCGATTCTCACCGCAGCCGCATCAACATCAATAACAACATCGAAATCACGCCACGCTTCATAATCTGCAATTTTAACCGCCATTCCCGTCTCGTCAAGGAACTTTTCACGAAACGCCTGCGCCCCATTGCAATCCCTTGTGCAAACCGCAAGATTTTTCGTATCAAAACACAGCTGTGATATAAATTGCTCACTTATTCTGTCCATTCTGCAATGCCTTATGCAAACTTTTGACTCCAAAAGGTCAACACCATATCTCTTTGAAAAGAGCCTGACACAGACATAAGCCCATTTAGGAAACAAAATATGCTTTGCGGAATCTGTATCCGCCGTATCGTCTCCGCCGTTCAGAACACGCCTTATTGACGGCGAAAAGAAGATTCGTTCAACTCCGTTTTTTTCCAGAATGGCTTTTGCTTTGTTAATGGCCTTGTTTTTTCGGGAGGCTCTCAATCGTTCCAGCTGATTTTCGGAATAAGGAACAGTCACCGTCAGAAGTTCAAAGGGATTCTTTTTGTTCAGAAGAAATTCTTTTGTGTATTCGCCAAAAAAACGTTTTTCAGCCTTTGTCGGATGTTCGGAAATCAATCCTATCCGAATCAATGCCAAGCAACTCCTGTCTACTGTTCAAGAAATTCAACCGCACGTTTCAGCTGTTCATCCTCCTCAAGGGTCAAGTCTGAAATCTTTGCATATTTTTCAATTGCCATTTCAATCTCAACATCGGGCTTTATACCTTCATGGTCAATGCAGACGCCGTTTGGAGTGTAATATCTTGAATCGGTAATTTTCATCAGGCTTCCGTCAGAAAATTCACGTGTAATCTGAGTTACGCCCTTTCCAAAGGTCTTTTCGCCAATAATGGTTGCCTTGCCGTAATCCTTCAAGGCACCAACAAGCACTTCGCTGGCGCTTGCACTGCTTCCGTTCACCAGAATAACCATGGGAACCTTTGTTTTTTGCTTATTGGCATTATAGTCATGTTTTTGACCGTCCCGATTCATTGTGTAAACAATAACACCTTCATCCAGAAATTCATCAGCAATACCAACAGCCTGATCAAGGTATCCGCCCGTATTGTTTCTCAGGTCAATTACCAGCTTCTCCATACCCTCTCCAACCAGCTTGTTGTAGGCTTCAATAAACTCCATATGGGTATTGATACCAAACTGGGTAATCTGAATATATGCCGTTTTGTCTGTTGCCATTTTTGATGAAACGGTGTTCCGTTCAACAATGGCGCGAACAATCTTCACATCAAGAGTTTCGCCGCTTTCGGCCTTGAGAATTGTCAGAACAACCTCTGTACCTTCGGCACCCTTCATTTTTGCCGCCGCCTGATCAAGGGTGAACTTATCTGTGGCTTCGCCGTCAACCTTGAGAATTTTGTCACCCACACCAATTCCCGCTTCATCTGCAGGAGAACCTTCAATTGGCTGGCTGACCGTTATTCTGTTGTCGGTCTCGTCAAGATAAATATAAAGTCCCACACCGGCATAATCGTCCGACTCAATATCTTCAATAAAGCTCTTTGCTTCCTCCTGAGTCATATAGACAGTATACGGGTCGCCCATACTGGTTGATGCCCCCCACAAAACACCATCAAGCAAGGTTTCGGTTTCAATTTCTTCATAATAGCTTTCTTTGAGCATAGAAATTCCTTCATTAAACTTGCTCAGCTCAGCAAAGTTGGTGGAACCAAAGGGATTCATCACCATAACCGTAACCACAACCGTTGCAACAAGAATCAGGATAAGTCCTGTGAACAAAATCGGCGCCCACACCGTCTTGCTGATGTGAACATATTCCTGATCTTTTTTTATATACATACAAATCACCGTTCTTTCCGTTGATTTTCTCTGAAAATATGGGCATCCCTTCCAGTCACAAGAAGGGATGTTCACACAATATAATATGCAGTTAATTCTTCCAATATCCGTCAAATCTGCATTTGCATTTCGCAAAAGTTCATCAGAAGAATTGCATTGGGTCAACCGCCTGACCGTTTAACAGAATTTCAAAGTGAAGATGCGGCCCTGTTGAATTACCCGTTGAACCAACATTTCCGATATGCTGACCACGGCTGACACTCTGACCTGCCGAAACATTATACGAGCTCATATGTGCATAAAGACTTGCACGGCCGCCGCCATGGTCAATAATAACACAATAACCGTATCCCGAATTCCATCCCGCCAGGGTAACTCTTCCCGAATTTGCCGCAACAATCTTGCTTCCGTATCCTGCACCAATGTCAGTTCCCGTATGACGTTTCCACACACCCGAAACGGGATTTTTGCGTCGTGGCGAGAATGATGAAGTTATATAATGACATCCCGGTGTGGGCCACGCAAAATCACCGTCGGCATAAACCGTTCCGTCCGAATCGGTACTGAGGCTCTGTGCCGCCTGATTTCTGAGCTTTTCCATTGCCGCATCGGCATCATCAATAACTTTCTGATATGCAGCAGCATCACGCTCCAGCTCAGCCATATATGCCTTTTGTTCGTTCTGCTTTGCAACAAGAGCACTTTTTTGCGTATCAAGATTTGCCTTTGCAGCCTCCTGACCGGACTTGAGCTCCGCAATGGCATCACGTGAGGCCTCAATTTCCAGACGGTTTTTTTCCATCGTGTCAAAAATCTGCTTGTCGTATTCGGCAATTTCCTTCATTACTTCAGCCTTGTCAATCAAATCATTGAAACCGTTGGCAGACATCAGCATTTCAATAAAGCTCACATCACCCTGTTCGCACATAACTCTGAAACGCTCTTTGAAAATATCGTACTGTGTTTCAGCCTTTTCGGTGGCTGCCGCAAGCTTTTTTTCTTCCTCACTAAGTTTAACGTCAGTTTCGGCAATCTGTGCATTCACACCGTTAATTTTACTCTGAATATCGCCGACCTGCTTTTCAAGCTCCTCCATAACGCCAAGGCTTTTTGCTTTTTTTGCCTTTGCGTCTTCAAGATTCTCTTTGGCTTCTTTTTTGTCTTTCTGCATTTTTTCAATCTTTTCTGCATCGGTTTCGGCATAAACAAACTGCATTGCAATCCCTGCAACAACGCTGAAAATCAACGCCGCCGCAATCACAAGTGCAATTACCCGAACAGTTTTTCTTTTCATTCCTATAACTATTCCTTTCTCTGTTTTCAAAATACAAAACCCAAGTCTGAAAAAAATTGCTCAGATTGCCGCTTTGTAGGGGACGGCGCTTCCAACGTACCGACACCCTCAAAGCCACTGCTCTGAGAACCCCTCCACCACGTTTTACGTGGTTTCCCTCCCCCCGAAAGGGGAAGCAGGTCGCGGCAAGATGGGCAAGAATTTTTCGGACTAAACGTGCAGATGCTTTCTGATGGACATAACGCTTCCTGCCATTCCGATAATCATGCCCATGCCCAAAAACGCAAAGGCAACCAGAGTCGTCACATCCTCAAACTTAATCATTTCAATATCGCCCATAAAATCCTGAAGTCCCGGAATAACCGAGCCATAACCCACAAGAACGACCACCGCCGCAAAAGCTGCGCCAATGGCTCCAATGAGCATACCCTCAATGATAAAGGGCCATCTGATGAACCAGTTTGTTGCACCAACAAACTTCATTATGTTTATTTCTTTTCTCCGGGCAAACATACCCAGCTTTATGGTGTTTGAAATAATAAACACAGCAATCATAGCAAGAATCACAAGCAGCCACACGCTAACGTGTCTGACGGTGTTTGTCACGGACAAAACCTGATTGATAACATCCTGACGGTTTGAAACCTCTTCAACACCTTCAACCTTTGCCGCCGCATCTGCAACCTCTTTTGCCTTTTCAACATCTTCAAGGGTCAGAATATACGCATCACGAAGAGGGTTGTCCTCTTCGAGGGTTTCAATGACCTCAACCTGTGCGCTGTGGGTACTTTCCTTGTAATTCTGAAAACGTTCTTCCTTTGAATAAAGCCTTGCTTCCTTAACAAACTCAATGTTCGACAAAGCGCTTCCAACCGAACGCACAGCATCATGATCCATTTCACGGGGAACAAAAACCGTGATTTCGCACTGTTCCTTGACCTGATCACCCACAGCATTGAGGTTCATACCAAGCAAAAGGAAAAAGCCAAAAATAACAAGACTGGCAATAACAATACCGATTGATGCAAGAGTCATAAGGCTGTTGGCAATCAAGCCCTTGACACCCTGAGAAAAGAAGTATTTCACGTTTCTAATCATCATAGCCGTAAACCCCCTCCTTTTCATCTCTCACCAGTTTACCGTTTTCAATGGCGAGAACACGTTTTTGCATATCATCAACAAAATTCTTTGCATGGGTTGCAACAATCATTGTTGTTCCGTGCTTGTTGATTTCATTGAGAAGATTCATAATTTCGTTTGCGGTTTCGGGGTCAAGATTTCCCGTAGGCTCGTCCGCAATAACCACCGGCGGTTTGTTCACCAAAGCCCTTGCCAGGGACACACGCTGCTGTTCGCCGCCCGAAAGCTGACCGGGCTTCATTCTTGCCTTGTCAGCAAGCCCCACCAATGACAAAACATTGGGAACATTCCGTCTTATTGCCGACCTTGAAGCACCAATAACCCGCATTGCAAAGGCAACATTCTCATAAACGGTTTTGTTCGGAAGAAGTCTGAAATCCTGAAACACCATTCCGATGCTTCGTCTCAGATATGGAATCCTGTTCTTTTTCAGCTCGTTGAGGTTCATTCCGTTCACGGTAATCTCGCCGGAATTTGCCTTTTCCTCACAAATCAAAAGTTTTGTCAGAGTTGACTTTCCCGCACCGGAAGGTCCCACCAAAAACACAAATTCACCTTTGTCAACAAAAAACGAAACATCATCAAGAGCCTGAACACCGGTGTCTTCATATGTTTTTGAAACATTTTTAAATTCAATCATTATTTCACATTAGCCTTTCCGCCCGACGTAATCGGACTTGACGCCCCGATGCCCCTAAATTCTTGTGGGTTCCGAAGTCAGGTATTTGTTAACCATCATTGCAACCTTAAATATGATTGCATCATCAAACTCTCTCAAATCGAGTCCCGTCAGCTTTTTAATCTTATCAAGACGGTACACAAGAGTGTTTCTGTGAACAAACAGCTTTCTTGATGTTTCCGAAACATTCAGATTGTTTTCAAAGAACTTCTGAATTGTATAAATCGTTTCGCTGTCAAGAACCGAAATGGATTCTTTCTTGAAAACTTCATTAAGGAACAGCTCACAAAGAGTTGTGGGTAGCTGATAAATAAGTCTGCCGATTCCAAGATTGTCATAGCTGATAATGTTCTTTTCGGTATCAAAAACCTTGCCCACTTCAAGAGCAATTCTTGCTTCACGGTATGCACGTGCCAAATCCTGAATGGTTTCAACAATTGTCGAAATACCAACGGTAACACGGACAAGGGCTTCGGAATTCACCGTGTCATGAAGCTCCTGTGCCAGCTTGATAACATCCTTAATCTCAGTTCCGGGCTTCAGTTCCCTTACAACCGCAACATCACGGTCATCAATTCTGATAACAAAATCCTTTGTTTCATCAGGAAAAATGTTCTGAACCACATCAATCGGCGAGCTTTCAACATTCTTGTGGGCTCTCACAAGGAACACCACACGTTCCGCATCAACCGAGAGTTTCAGTTCACGGGTTCTGTAAATCACGTCATTGGGAAGAACATTGTCAAGAATAACGTTCTTCATAAAGCTGTTGCGGTCATATTTCTCGTCATAATACTGTTTGATTGTGAGGAAATGAGTTCCCAGAAAAGCCGCAAAACCTCTTGCAAGCTCATCGGTTCCTTCACAGAAAACAACATAAACATTTTTGTTGCAGGTTTCAATCTTTCGGAAAACATGACCTCCACCCACATATTCCTCTCCGCTGGTTTCAAAATGAGTTATAACAGCCTCATTCTGATGACCCACCATTGCTTCATCACTGCAAGCAATTATATATCCGTTATCATCCATAATGCCAATCTTTCTGTGGATATCCTTTTTCAGTTGGTTGCAAGTGTTCTGAAAAATTCTGTTTTGCATATGAAAACCTCCATAAACTCACGTTTTCAACAATACACAGGTATCATCAAAAAACATTTTTTCCATTTTATCATCTCCTATTATACAGCCTTTTTTGTCAAATTGCAAGGATTTTGTGCAATTTTTACAAAAAATTCATAAAATCCAGCTCAAAGCCTCAGTTTTCAAGGGTTTCAGCCTGTCATAATTTTCAAAAAACAGCTTGCTTCAAAAAGAAAAGACGAGGTTTTTTTCAAAACCCCGCCATTTACTTTTTATTGGTTCTTTTGTAAATGTTGGGGTTTTTGATCAAAAAAGATGTTTCGACTACGCTCAACATGATCTTATCACAAGCAGAGCTCGGTCATTCTGAGCATAGCGAAGAATCTTTTTAAAGTGTTTACCCCAACATTCGTTATAGATTCGCCCTTTTCAAGCTTTCCCAGAATCAGGTCGCACAGCTTACACTCACTTTACTTTGTACAGCTTTACAAAGGTTGAAAAATCCTGTTGTTCATAAAGGGGACGAATACCCTTTTCCATAAGCTCATCGCCGCCGAATACAGCACCCGTTTCGGTATCTGTATATTCCTTTGCCGCATCAAGCCCCTCAAAACGTATTGCCGCATCCTTGAAGTTTGCCTGAGACAAAATTCTGCACGAGAAAAGGAATACCTCCGACTTATCCTTCGAAACAACCTGCCAGCCGCAATAATTGCTGTCATAGGGGCTTTGGAGTCTGTACAAATCGCCCGTTCTCACAAGTTCCTTGATTTTGTTATAAAACTCAATCTGCTTCTTCACATCTTCACATTCTTCATCGGACATTGCCGTAATGTCAAGCTCGTAACCGAATATTCCCGCATAGGCAACCTCCGCTCTTGTTTTGAGAGGTGTGATTCGTCCAAGCTGATGATTGGGCGATGCTGTGACGTGTGCCGAAATTGAGCTGAGGGGATAGCACACCGAGGTTGAATACTGAATTTTCAGTCTTGAAACCGCATCAGAATTGTCGCTTGTCCATATTTGAGGAGAATACGCAAGGATTCCCGCATCAAAACGTCCGCCGCCGCTTGCACAGCCCTCAAAAAGAACATCGGGGAATCTTTTTGTCAATGTTTCAAAAACTCTGTAAAGTCCCAGAACGTATTTGTGATTATATCCTACGAATGGCATATCGTTCATCATTCTGTTGTAGTCCCACTTCACATATGCCACATTTGCATCTTCAAGAATGCTTCCAACCGCATTGATTATGTAGTCACAAACATCATCGTTGGCAAGGTCAAGCATAAGCTGATGTCTGCCAAGAGACGGCTTCATATTGGGAACCTGTATTGCCCATTCGGGATGCTTGCGATACAAGTCCGAATCGGGGTTAACCATTTCAGGCTCAAACCACAGTCCAAAGGCAAGTCCCTCTGCATTTATCTTTTCCGCAAGCCCCTTTATGCCCGAAGGGAGCTTCTTTTTGTTAACAACCCAGTCACCCAGAGAAGAAAGGTCATCATCCCTTTTGCCAAACCAGCCGTCATCAAGAACAAACAGCTCAACGCCAACGCTCTTTGCCTTTTTTGCCATATCAACCAGCTTTTCTTCGTTGAAGTCAAAATATGTACCTTCCCAGTTGTTAATCAATATGGGTCTGTTTTTGTTTGTCCAGCTGCTTCTGCAAAGATTGTTGCGGTACACATCGTGCATCTCACGTGAAATACCGCCAAAGCCACAACTGCTGTAACACAAAACCGACTGTGGCGTGGAGAACTGCTCACCGGACGCCAAATCCCAACGGAACTCATAGGGATTCAAGCCCTGAATAACCCTGACATTTCCGTATTGGTCACATTCTGCAAGGGACGAATGATTTCCGCTGTATATAAGTGAAAATCCATACACTTCGCCGCTCTTTTCGTTTGCATCCCTTTCGCAAAGCATAACAAAGGGATTCATTGCATGACCGCTTCCGCCTCTTGCATTGGATATATCAATCTTTTCACCCAGATTGATGCTGACCCGTGTAAACTCTCTTTCACGGCACCATGCACCGGGGAAGTATACCAGATCATAATCATTTTTGTCAAAGTCAATACAAGCGCTGTAAGCAGATTCAATCGCCATTTTTTCATGGGATTTATTGATAATTCTGCTGTTTCTGAGAATCACATCATATTCGTCAAAAACGGTATACGAAAGCACCACTTCCAAACCGATTGCTTCATCACAAAGGGTAATTTCAAGGGTCTGTGCCGATTTGTCACCTTTGAAAAGGCAGGGCATACCCTCAACTTCTGCAACGCAATTCTCTTTGATTTCATAATCCTTGAACAAAAGTCTTGAAACGCTGTTTCCCAATTTGTTGCGAACCTTGTATGCAGGTGTTCTCAAGTCGGTATAGCCGTATGCAGGATACTCCTGTGCCGCAGTTTCAAGATAAATATCATTTTCATCATAGGAAAGCAAAGAATATGCAAGCTTTTCATCCTTCAGGGAATAATCTCTGTCAGCAAGTTTTTTCCCGTAGTGATAGTGCAAAAGGTCTCCTGCTTCATTTACCGTAATTACATAGCTTATATTTTTTCCCTGCAAATGAAAGGTGTTGTTATTTTTTGTAATCATATTTTTTCTCCTTTTTATAGATTTTGTAACAAATGTTGGGGGCAAACATTTTTAAAAAAATCCTTCGCTACACTCAGGATGACCCCCATTGGCTTATGAGCAATCGGCGAAGAATCTTTTTGTCAGAGTGACATTTGATAAAGAACCTTTTTGTAATCAATCAAGCAATCCAAGTCTTTTCACCGTATAAACATAATCCATCATACAGCTTGAATACCATTGCGAGCAAGTTGTGGGAACACCCGTTATAGGGTCAATTTCCTGACCGATTTTTGATTCATCATAATGGTCAGTCCACGCCTTCAACCATTGTCTGCACACATAATCAAAATCCTCGCTCCAGCCGTAATAATCCATCCAAAGACTGCCCCTGAGAACAATTGTCGCCTGAACATGATAGCCCCAGCAATTCTCCTCTGCATGGTTTGCAACCGATGGGTCATTAACCGCCATGGACGGGAAGGGATATGGTGTCCAGAATTCTTCGGGATTTTTCAGATGTTCTGTGTAAATCCGCTGAATCAGCTCCGCATCCTCCTCCTTGTCAAGAACCCTTTCAAGGAACAGATGCAGTATGGTACTCGACTTATACTTTCTCTTGTTGCCGTCTCGGTCAACATCATAGAAAAAGGCATCTTCTTCATCAAAGCAATGCTCAAAAATTTTCTTTTTGACTTCAGCAGCCGATTTTTCCCACATGGTCGCTTCGTCATCTTTTCCGAGAATCCTTGCAATCCTTCCAAGAGCCATTTCATCGCCGTAAAAATTGCAGTTCATATCCACAGCAAGAATGGGCGTTATTCCGTCATCGGGTGGAAGCACAGACGCATTCTGTCTTTCGCCGTTCAGGGTGTAATTTCCCGGGCACGACATTCCCTCCAGCCTTCCGCTGTTGTCGTGACCCGTATCAAAGCCGCAGAACATCTCAATGAGTCCTCTGTTTGTTGTCATTCTGTAAGTTCTCAGCCAGTTATCCCAGTTCTTTCCTGCCTCGTATACCCTTTCAAGAAAATCCCGTTTTCCGTTCATCTCATACACCATAAGGGCAAGTTTAAAAAACGAAACACATTCCTGAATCTGCGAAAAACCAACCATATCCTCATCCAAAGCCCAGTCGGGACGTTTGTTGGGGTCAATAACCCCAAAGGGAAGCTGACCGTTTTCCTTCTGATTATCTATAAAAAGATTAACCGTATTTTCAGCAACGTCAAGATACTTGGGGAAAATCTTTGCCAACATAACAGCATCATAAGTATGCTCCAGCCACAAACCGGGGTACTGCTCCGAAATCAGGAACAAAGGCTTGTCCATCCCCCCAAAGCAGGCAATATGAACATTTTCGATTCTGTCAATTATTTCATCGTATATTTTCTTTACTTTCACGTTATCCAACATTTTTATCTCCTTTTCAAATCAGTCCAGATGAAAAACCTCGCGCATAGGAATAAACACAGGCGAATTATCAGGGTTAACCTCCATAAGGTCCGCCATATAATCCCACCATTTTTTTGTAATTTCGTTGCCTGCCCTCTTTTCCCACAGTTCAGGGTCTTCAATTTCAAGATAACTGAAAAGCTCGTTTGTTTCTTTGTTCAGATATATGGAATAATTTTTTGCGCCATAACTTTTTATTGATTCAACCAGTTCTGGCCAGATTTCATTATGTCTTTTTTCATATTCTTCCGCCGCACCTTGGCGTAGCTTCATAATTCCTGCATCACGTACCATTTCTGTTTCCTCCCTTAATCTTTAATATGTAATGTTCCATTCAAACTTGGAAGCTCTTTCAGGTATTTTCTTAAAATTTCCTGAGAAAATCCATTGTTCTCTATAATCTCTTTGTAAAAATATGCACTTTCTTTCGGGATTCGCTCAAAAGTCTTATCTGCCACGCCGCAAAGACCAAATGTTGGCACAAACGAACCCCACTCAAAATTGTCAAGCAATGACCAATAGAGATACCCTCTTACGTCAACACCCATCCTGATTGCTTCGTTGAGAGCATTCAGATAAAGACAAAGCCACACCGTCCTGAAACGGTCATCA
Source organism: Clostridia bacterium (assembly GCA_045647905.1). Taxonomy (GTDB): domain Bacteria; phylum Bacillota; class Clostridia; order Monoglobales; family Monoglobaceae; genus SIG440. The sequence continues at coordinate 1,781 of JAZRMZ010000116.1, read as the reverse complement.
TCACAGCTGCAACCGTTTTCAGTAATAATCACGGGCTTATCCGTAAAACGTGACAGATTGGCTATAATACATTCGGGGTTGATTTCTTCAAGATAAAAATCCTTTTTGATCATCCTGAGACGGCAAAAATCATACCGTTTATTCTTATCCTGTTCCTCTCTTGCATCAACAAGAGAACGAACATAAGTATTCACCGACCAAAAATCAGCCGTTCCTTTTATTTCCTTGTCATAAACCGCATCTCTGAACGGATACAACAGTTCGCCCGTTCTTACAGCATGAAAGAAAAATTCATTATTCTGCAAATCCATCGTTTCCGTCATTGCTTTGTCCCATCTGTCATGATAACGGTATGGCTGATACATAACAAGAGCATGCGCTGTGGAAACAGGTGCCGACGAATACTTTTTTATTACATGGTAGCCTCTTGCATGGTATCTGACAGAGTTCAACTTCATTTCAACCGATTTTTGCAAATTAAATTCGTTAATAACATTCCAATAATCAACATAGGGAGCTATACGAGGTACAACACGTTCAAGATAACGCTCAAAATATCTAAGATTTTCCATTTTTGTAAAATGTCCTTTTTCCTCAAACCACTGAGGATGAGAAAAGTGAACCATGGTAGCAAAAACCAAAAGTCCTTTTTCCTTGAGTTCTGCAAAAAAGCGCACATAATGCTCTATTGCTTCCTCAGAAAAAACGCCCTCACAAGGTTCAACGCGGCTCCATTCAACAGACGTGCGAAAAGCCCTATGTCCCAGAGACGCCGCCAGATTCACATCTTCACGATACATCTGATAGCTGTTGCAGGCAAGTCCCGATTTTTGTTCATATCTGCCTTCCTGCTCATAGTGCCACCATTGGCTGTTTGTGTTATTTCCCTCCACCTGATGTCCGGCATAACCGCTACCCCAAATAAAATTTTCGGGAAACTTAAATTCGTCAAGCGAAAATACATCGTACATTTTGTGTTCCTCCTCAAATTCCTGTGTCGGCACACAGATTTACATATCCATTATCATTTCAAAAAGCGACACCGCAAACATCCAATGCCATTCCTCTGTTGGGTGGTTGATGCGATTTGAAAGCAAACGAACAATGTCAACACCGCTTTCTTTCAGCTTTAACCATTTTTTTGTACAGTCACAAAGGGGTACATCAAGCTCCCTGCATACATCCCTTGCCGTTTCCATATAAAGCAGAAAATCATCAAAATGTGCCACCATTCCCGAAAACATTTCACGGAATTCATCGCAAACCTCAAAGCTCACCTTGTCCGCAAGCAAGTTCTGAGTCATAAATATAACCTCCGAACCTGAATCCTTCAGTTTTTTCAGAATCCCCTTCAGGCTGTCACGGTATGCATCCAAGTTTTCCGCACCCTGACACGAATCATTAAGTCCAAATGATACCACCGTCAAATCGGGCTTATATGCAATCACGTCACGGTCAATACGTTCAAGCCCGGACTTTGCGTTGTCACCGCTTATCCCTGCATGAATCATATTAATTGGTGTTCTGGGATAACATTTTTCAAAGAGACTTCTCAGTTTCATATGATAACCGTCATTAACTCTGAATTCGGTTTCAAGACTTTTTTCACCTGTTTTATAACACTCAAAACAACCTTGTGTCACGCTGTCGCCCAAAAAGGCAATGGTCACAGGCGCCGCACCGATGGGATTTTCATTTTTCGCTCTTAATTTTTCTGCAAACTTCATGTTGTTGTACTCCTTTTTAATATATATAGCATTGACCAAGTCGGAGGCCAAGCG
>JAZRMZ010000115.1:0-41515 GCA_045647905.1 Clostridia bacterium | reverse complement strand
GACTTTGATTTTCAGCCCTTTTATTTTGAAACGGATAATATTTCAAAAGAAAACACCGACAAACAATAAACAGACAGCCTAATAATAGAAAAACAAGGTTGATTTTTTCACTTTTTAGTGTTACAATATATGTAAGGAGTTGATAAACAACGAACATTCGTCATTTTGCACAAAACCGCTTTTTCAAACCATATAATTTTCTACACGCCACTTCGTTTTATTGACTTTGATTTGACACGTTTTTTGTGTATAATATATATGAACATATGTTCGACATGAAAAAAGCGGTGTACCCTACCATTAAGTGGGAGCGAAAAAAGATAGGGGCAGAAATCTGCCCCGTTTTTTTACACAAAGAAAGGCTGTTATGGCTTCAAAGCTAAATTTTTACACTATAGACCCTTGCTATTATGAATTTTTAAGATCGTTTGAATCCCGGTTGATGTTAGCAAAAGACGGGAAAGAAAGGCGGCCTTTTATTGGAATCGTCTTGAATGTAAACGGGGTTAAATATTGCGCCCCCTTGTCTTCACCCAAGCAAAAGCACCTGACAATGAAAAACAGCTTGGATTTTCACAAAATAGAAAACGGAATTTACGGAGCTATAAATTTTAATAATATGTTCCCTGTATATGATGATGTTTTGCGAAAAATAGAAACGCAAAAATTCTCTTTGCAGACTAAAGAAGATTTTCAATATAAAAACCTTTTGGATAATCAGCTTACATGGTGCAATTTAAACAGAGAAATCATATTAAAAAAGGCTGAAAAACTTTACAGACAACTCAAAATATCACAAAACGCATCATTGGTTGCAAGGTGTTGTGATTTTTGCTTGCTTGAACAAAAAATGAAAGAATACATAAAAAAATAGGGGCAGTTGCCTACCCCTCTGTATTTATATCTTTATCTGTAAATAAATTGTTTTCTGAAACGGATAAATTTTGTCGCCAGAATTGCAGAGTTTTCTCCACAATGATTGTAAGCTCTTCGTCTGAAAGCTGCTTGCAAAGTTCTATAAATTCCATTTCCATGTTATCCATTCTTTTACCCGTTCCTCTCTCATTTAGTGAGATTATTTTATCACATACAGTGTCATTTGTCAAGTAGTTTTTTATGACATTTCTACTTGATTTTTATGGCTATATTTTAACACAGCAAAAGCCAAAAGTCAATACGCATAAATGATACTTCCCCTCTCAAAAACCATTAAATCACATATCATTTATGAGGTTTTGAAAAATATCATAAACAATTTTCATAATATCAAATTCGGATTTTCCGCATAAATAAAGGAGTTTTTCATGGTCGTACAAAAATTGAAAGATTTAAAAAAGAGTAGCAAGTTGACTAATCAACAGCTTGCAGATTTAAGCGGAATTCCGTTAAGCACCATTGCCCGCATCATGTCAGGAGACACACCGAACCCACAGTTTCAGACTATTGCCGACCTCGTTAAGGCTCTCGGTGGCTCTCTTGATGAGTTTTGGGACATACCCCCGAAGATTATACCCGCCGAACAAGTGGAAGCCCCCACAAGCGAACTGATAAACCTGTATAGGGAAATGTTAGAGGATAAGAGCCAACAACTCAAAGAAAAGGACATAGAAATAAAAGAGAAAGACGAAGCTCTTAAAGTCCGCAGGACTGAGATTAAAAAGCTGTTGTTCCTTTTGGGATTTACTTTCGCTGCAATAATTGCCGTACTGCTGTTTGACTTGTTCAACGGCAGCATGGGATATTTCAGATATTAACGCAAAATCAAAACACGGAGGTTTTCAAAATGGCAAAAGCGGAAAAACTTCCTTCTGGTACATGGAGAGTACGGGTGCAGTACTATGACGAATTGGGAAATCGTCACCATAAAAGCATCACAGGCAAGACCGAAGCTGAGGCACTGTATAAGGCTGAGTTAGAGGCTAAGAAGTACATGACTTACAAGCCCGAAGAAACTGAGCTGACATTAGCGGCTGCTGCTGAAAAGTTTATCAACACACACATGAAGACTTTAAGCCCCTCAACGGTCAAGGGATACCGCCAGTTCTCGCGAAATTACTTCCCCTTACTGTTTATGACCCCTATCGGGAGAATTGACAGCAAGGCAATTCAGAGGGCTATAAACGCAGACTCTACCCACTCCGCAAAATCAATCTCAAATGCAATAGGGTTTGTATCTGTAGTAATGAAAGAATTCATCCCCGACTTTCAAATGAATGTTAAAATGCCCAAAAAACAAAGAGACGTTACACCAATCCCCACATTGGAAGAAGTCGGAGCAATACTGAAAGCAGTTGAGGGAACGCAAATTGAAATTGCAGTAAACCTCGCTGTTTATTTAGGTATGAGGCTTTCCGAAGTGGCAGGGGCAAAGTTTGAGGATGTTAAGAACGGCAAAATTCACATTCATGCTGTTATTGTATCATCGGAAAACGGCTTCGTTGAAAAGAACATGACCAAGACCACAAACAGCACAAGGGTCGTAAATCTTCCCGATCACCTTACAGCTTTAATCGAAGAAGCAAAGAAGACCGCAACGGACCCGCACATTGTACCTATGACACCATCCGGAATATACAAGGCGTTTCAAAGGACCCTGATTTCAAATGGTTTGCCCCGGTACAGATTCCACGATTTACGACACGTCAATGCTTCAATCATGCTCCGTCTGAATGTGCCGACAAAATATCAAATGGCACGTGGCGGCTGGTCTACAGATAGTACCTTAAAAACGGTATATCAGCACACAATGTCAGACTACCAAACAGAGGTCGACAGCACTATTTATTCGTTCATCGATAACATAAAAAAACAATCAAAAATGTGACACGAAAACCCAAAAGAGACATTTTTAAGTGACACGGAAAAAAATCCCTTACAGCCGCAGGCTTTTTACGCACACTCTATCGGGTTCGATTCCCATCACCCGCTCCAAAACCAGAAGAAACTCAAAAAGCCTTATACATCAAGGTTTTTTGAGTTTTTCCCTATTCTATGCGGTTTTTTTAAGCTTTAATTCTATTTCAAATCTGATTGCATTTTCTCAAATATGAGAAAAAACAACCATATTTGACACGAAATGTGCCACAATATTGTGACACGAAGTGCCACGTGCACAGCGTTGAAGCAACAGCAAAAACAGCCCCCCCGATTGGGAGCTGTTTCGCAAGATGTTCGTCAAATCCTTTCCATTTCTCGCTTGAATCGTTCTATAGCTTCTCTCTGTCGTTCATTTTCCGCAGACTCAAGCATACTGTCGATTTTCTTCATAAGATGTTCATTTCCTTCGGCTTGGCTGTAAGAAGATCCTCCACGGTTTGACATGCCTTCGGCACGGCTATATCTACCCCTTGAATCTCTACGAGAATTATAGCTATCAGCATAAGACTGACCATACATCCGACCTTCTCCCATCCACTCGGAAGCCCCGGAATACTCCTCATCATCTGAAAGCATATCAATTTTACAAATATTCTTGATAGTATCAGTTAGCTTATGAATTCTCTCAAGGTCTTGCTGCGAAACTTTTGCACCGCCCATTTTTCTGACCTTTTCCTCGTACTCTTCAAGTTCCTGCATAAGAACCTTTTTTATTTCGTGCATGTAATTTCCCCCTTTCACGCCACACGTTCAATTGTGAGGTTTGCGTTAATAACATCTATTGCCGTTGTTTCGCTGATATTTTCAACCGATAAAGAGTCGCAGCAACCGCAAGGGACATCAATAAATGTCTCAAAAGAAACATTCCAAAAATCCCCTATTGCCGCGGGAGTTACCGTTGCAACGGCATTTCGCAAGATTTCTCCGTTCTGCTGTAAAGCTACGGAGATAGGTTCAACCGTTCCTCCGGTTGCGACTGCAATGTTTGCGTTAAAATGTATCTTATAAACCGCTTTACAGCCATTTGAAACGCCTTTAATCCTAAAAATTCCAGACGAATCATTGTGAATTACAAACCCCTTTCTACAGGACCTGTTTCCGTTTAAAAATAATATGTTTTCAGAACTTTCCACAGTCTGCGTAATTGGGTTGCTATATTCTGCCATTTTTATCATTCCTTTCTAAAGTCATGCGGTGGAGCAAACACCCCACCGCAAACAATCAATATCTCTTATTCAAAAGAGACCATTCCGCACGGGGCGAAAAGCTGAGATGTGTTTAAGTTAGAAGCCGCCGCAACCATTAACAGGCTGAGCATACTGATAGCAGCAGTTCGGATTCGGGACAACATACGCAGGAACGGGGCAATCTCTGCCAAGTCTGCGAATAAGCTCGGCTGTCTGAGCCTCCTGATTTGCTGTAATGAATGCGTTCTGGTTTGCCTGTGAAGCCGCAAATTTAAGGCTCTGGTTTTCTGCCGTCAATGTTGCAATCTTATCCTGTGTAAGGAAGTCAAGGATTGCTCGGCTGTTAGCGTTCTGATTGTCGATCACGTCACGTGTGGTGTTCTGGATTACGTTGCTAATATCGCAGAATCCTTTAGCCATGTTATAGTTTACGCCGTCAATCGCTCTCTGTGTTCCGCAGCAGCAGTCAGAAATCTGATGGGAAAGAGTGTTCAGTCCTGCCTGTGTGTTGTAGCCATTCTGCAAAATCGCAGTATTTACGCCGTTAAAGCCCTGACAAAGAGCGTTTTCGATTCCGTCTATACCGCTAAGAACTGCGGAGTTATTAAAACCTGCTGCAAGGTCCGCCTGTGTTGCAGGAACACCGCCACCAAAGCCGCCACCGAAGCCACCGCCAAAGCCACCGCCAAAGCCTCTACCACCCCAGCCGAAAAGCAAGAGAATTATAATCCACCATGCACCGTTACCGCCAAAGCCGAAACCATCGTTGTTATTGTTGCCCGTTACTGCCGCAATATCGGCAGGGGTCATTTCAGAAGTTGTTATACTCATTTTTATTCCTTTCTTTTAATTTAAAAAATTTATGTTGAGGATCCTGTGCACCGAATCCAACCACATTACATGAATCTTATTATTTCATTTGCCTTTTTTGCGAATTGATTAAACTGTTGCTGTGACATTTGACCGCTCTGAAGCAATGTTTCAACTTCTTTTCGAGGGTCTTTAATTCTATTCTCCATTTGCTTTGCCTGCTGAATAATTTCCGAATATCTATTTGTAGATGTTCCAAATTGATTGAATAAGGGATTACTCATTGATAACAGTCTCCTTTGTCAATGTTTCAATTTTTTTTGAAAGAGCTTTCACTTGCTGATCTAACGCATTGAATAAATCAATGCTAACGTAATTTCTGCTGGGTTCAGGGGCTTGGCCTCGTTCTTTCAGTTCAAAAACCTGAAAAGATGGAACACCATTTCTGTTTGATTTAACATATAAAATAGGTGCATTTTTGTCCCACAGAAAGACCGAAGCATTCGGAGCGACAGGATATGAAGCCGCTTCCGTCTCGTTCAAAACCCAAATCATATCATTTGAGGATTGCTGAGAGTATGGATTAGAATATTGATTATAAATGTCTGCCGCCGGGTATGGCTTATAATACTGAGGAATATTTCCGTACATTTTTTATTTCTCCTTTTGCCAATAAAACAAGACTGTTTCTTCGGAGCTGTCCCACGTGTCATATAAAACTCCATCAACAACCGTTACAACATGCTCGTTCAACGAAAGAACATACTTCCCTGTTGGGTTTTCTTCGCAAAAACATTTAACAGAAACGCAATCACATTGATTTGCATATCTGACAAAGCCCATATCTTGCAAATAAGAACCCCACACATGATCAGCAGACGGCATGCTATTGTGATAAAATCCATAGATACAAAGCCATATGTAAGTAGTTTCCCAATCTTGATTTAAAGCTTTTGCAATGGCTCTTACGGTACAGTCTCCGACTCTTCTATATTGAGGATTTGGGTTGTAGTATTCCCACCTCATTTTCTCCCATCCCTTACCTTTTTCTGCCTATATTATACAACAAAAAAAGCCCCTCGGCAATGAAGCCAAGGGGCAAGTTTCGTGCAAGTTTTAAACGTGCTTGACGATTTTTTCTATATGTTTATATACGATGTTTTTAATTTGTCTTTCCGACATGTCAACTTCTTCAGCTAATCTCTCATAGCTGATTCCGTCAAGAAGCTTTCGGATAAGTATCTGACGATCTCGTTCATCAAAAACCCATTCATTTATAGTTTCTACCCACTTACTACGTGGGAGATCGTATTCATCAAGGTCTTTCCGCATATTTTAAACCTTTTCTTTCTGGCTATAAAAAGCCCAACACTATCACAAGCCGCAGAATCTTCCTTTTCATGGGCTGTGGCTTTGTCATAAGCGATTTTCCAAAAAACATTTGATATTAAGCCCGCTAAAAAAACAAGGGCTAAAAGAAAAGATAAAAGCCTCACGAGCTTACGCCCTCGGATTCTTTCCGCTTCAAAAACAATATAGGGAACTTTCTTTACATCGTCACTCATGTTTTACTCCTTATCTTAATTCAGGTTTATAAATCTTTTTTCGTGTAGTTTTTTTGGGCTTTTTAACGTCTTCGGCTGTTTCCGGGACATCTGAAGTTTTCGGGTTTTCTTCCGGCTTAACCTCTGCTTTGTGTCGAACTTCTTCAACGGTCAAACCTTTCAATTCTTTCAGGATCCGATCATAAGGCAAATTCACCCCACAGTATTCACGGGTCAATGGTGCGACCTCGTAATGACCGATTATATGCAGTCTGTTCAGCGGTATGTCTTTTAGGTATATTTTCTTGACTTCGCTTCTGATATGCCTGATAAGAGCAACCACCGCCTGAAACTGTGCGTCAGTCAACGCATCACCAACATTTCCAACACATTCGATTGAAACTGTATATAAGTTTGCGTTTTGCGGACGGGTTTTAACTACTCCGCTTGTGGCGTTTCCATAATAATGAGGCTTTGTCCTGTCGTTGGTAGTTCCATTGCAGTATGAACCATCTGCAATGTTTACATACTGCCGAATTTCCCCGTCAAGCCCAATAAGAAAATGTGCAGAAGTTTTAGAAGCTGCATCCAAAAACCACCAATGAGCCGAGGAAATTTTTGTTCCGCCTGTGTTGTGAAGCACGATCACATCGGGAATGTTTCCTTCCCTGCCTCTAAAATGATTTGGACATTCATTTATATATTTTTTAATCGTCACCCTTTTCACCCTCTCTCTTATTTCCGTTTTCGTCAATGTCGTATTTGTTTCTGCTGTTTTTTTCGCCAAATGAGGCGAGGACATACGCCACATAAGAGCCTACCACGCAAGTGAACATAGTACCCGCCAAATTTCCGTTGACCTCATAAGCCCCCACAGAGGCTAATATGAAAGACCACACCACGCAAGTCATGCAGAAAATCAGTATGATAATCAAGGCTATTTTCTTAAATTCAATCTTCGGTTTCATCTCTTTCAACCTTTGCCGGGGACGGCTCTTTGCCTAATTCAATGCACATATCAACGTAAGCCGCCTGAATTGCATTCTGAATGACATCGACATCAAACCAGTTTCCATATTTGGATTCAACCTGTTCAAAAACCCAGTTGAATTTTTCTTTTCCCTGTCCGTCCATAAAGAACGTAACAGCAGCGTTTACCATCTGAGCGGTAAACGCATAAAGCCCTTTTTCTTTAAGGAAAGGAATAATCTTCGAGCTGATCACCGCAATTACAATAATTGTAAGTACTTCAATAGCCCATGTTACAAGTGCTGTAAAATCAATCATTTCAATCTCCCTTTCAATGGTCTTTTAATGGCAAAGCCTTAACTTGTTTTACATAGTCTGTGGCTCTACTGTTTCCGTTTAAATTCTTTTCATATGCTTCATAGAGTTCAAGTATTTCCTCTCGTTCCTCAAAGCAGATTTCGCCTCTGACTATTGCCTCTTTGCACCTTCTGACGATTTCTGAACGCATAAGAACCTTTTGTGCCTCTTTAAGATCGTTTATCCCTTTCACAAATTCATCGTGTTTGGAATCCGCTCTTTTGATTTTATACAAGATTATCTCGCCGATAAGCGAGAACACCGCCCCGCTTCCGAATATCATTATAAGTATTGTTTCCCAGTTCATTTTCTTCCCCCTCTCATACTTTAATTTGAGTTTATTATAGCATAAAAAGTAATGGGTTTTCGTCTACAAAACCCATTACTTTTATTTATTATTTTCCCTGATCTTCGGCGATTCGTTTTTTCAACGCAGAGTCTATTGTCTTTGAAGAAATTCCATGTTCCTGCATGTCTTGTCTTATGTCAAGATACGCACCGCTCCTGTCAACCTTGTACGCCTCATAAAGAAGGTCGTAGAAGTACTGTCTGTGTGCGGATGTATATATGTTGTATCTCCATTTCAAGATATCATATCGGGCTGAAAGTCCTTCCCCTGTATTAACAAAGCTCTCAATTCCCCTTGAAACAGATTCAGCCGTTCCCAATATAAGCGTTCTGAGGTTTTGAAGCGGAATACCCAATACAGCGCCCCAAGAGATGGCGTATTTTTCAAGAGCCTTTAACGCATCTGTGCCGTTCTTATCGCTCATAACCGCAAAATATTCAACAGCTCCGGAATAAAGATTTAAAGCCGCCGTCACATGGTCGGTTAAAGTTTCAATTTCGGGAAGTCCTGAATCAAGCACCTGCTCTAGGGATTGAGTAAAATCATAAAGGCTGAAAGTTTTGTCGGGATCTTCATCTTTGAAAAAGTCAACAGTTTTGCCGATTACTTGTGGCGTCACTTCTGCAATTCCATACATGTATTTTCCAAAAACCGCTGACGATGCAATACTTTCTGCAAAATCGCCTACAAGATTCCATGCAGCTTCCCCTTTCGGTGTCAATTCCCCGTCTTCGTCTTTTTCAAAGTATTTATCCCATTGTCCCTTAAACACAACTTTCAGAACCGAAGTCAGAAGAACAGATGCCACATTTGAAGCAATAACCGCTGTAACCTTGTTTGCATATTCCTGTTTTGCTTTTTTCAAGGCTTCTTTGTTTTTAGCAGAGCTATTCTTCTTGTATGCCGCTGCCTTTGCTCTGAGATTTAAAGCCCCGTCAAGCATAAGATTTCCGTTTTTAACAGATTCGGAAGTAAACATTGAAAAAAGTCTCAAAAACTCGTTGTCTGTTCTGAAAATTTCAGGTCTTAATGCGATGGTGTTTCCCTGCTGAGTAAGGTTTACAGCTCGGTTAAACGCCTTTACAACTTCTTGGAAATATTCTTCCGAGCCGAATTTAAGATCGGGAAACTTTGTCTCTACATATGTCTGAGCCTGATTCAAAATACTTTGAATTGCTACCTTGTCATTTTTTGCAATTCCTTCCATAAAGAAGTTTGAAATCTTTTCAGCCTGATCGAAAAGCCTTACACTGCTCATTTTGTCCGCAAGCTCCGTTGTAATATATCCGCTTTCACGGGCTGTCGCTCTTGCAGTATATTTACGAATATCTTCAAGTTTCAGCTTGTTTTTTCTTGGCTTAAGAGAGTTTATGTAGTTTGCCCATCCAAACTCTGCCGCACCGTTCAAGGCTGATGTCATCTGTACAAATCTCGTGGTTATATTTGCACCCAGAACGTATTTCGCAAAATTGCCTCTGAATCCTTGTGCAAGCTTTTCAAACGTGGTCTTATTCCTTGAATTTCTTCCGTTGAAATCGCCCATGAACTTGTTCAGATAATCTATTCCAAACTGTCCGAAATTCGTGTCTAAAACATTATTAAACGTTTCCCCGTTTTCAAGTTTTGCATTGAAAATTTTATCCGCTTTTGTCAGAGCTTCGATTTTTCCGGAATACTCACTTACAAGACGTATATGAGCCTGAATAACATCCGTTATACTTTCAAGAAGCATGGGTTTGTCAACATTTTCTTTTCTGTCTTTCAAAGCTCCCGAATTCTGGATTTTTATACCGCCCGTTTCACTTCTCAGAAGCGATTCAAAGGAAGCATTCAGGAAGTTCGGGTCTCTCTTTATAGGCATATAATTTTCGACCGTTGCCACCTTAATTCCCAAAGCCTTTTCAGAAGCTGCGTTCAAATGGTCCTTCGCCCAAACGTCCGCAAATTTTCTGTAAACATCAGCCCATGACTTTGAATAATCATCAAGAGCATTAAACGCCCTTTCTATCTCTGCCACAGTCGGTTTGACGAACACCCCATCGCTGAAAGAAACTCGTTTTCTGCCTTTCAAATATTCTTTGATTTCGGGAATTTTTATTCCATTTTCAAGTGCAAGCCTGTTTTGCGGGTTCTTCGTATGTAAGTACAACGAAACTATATGCGCCGCTGTCATGTTGACTTCTTTGCCGCCAAGAGATACGGTTATGATCTTTTTATCAAAAGCCTTTCTCTTTTTACGAAGTTCTTTATCCTTTTTACTCATACCGACAACAGATGCGAACTGTTCAAAGCCGTCTCTTGCAAGAAGTAATGCCGTGTTTTCCGCTTCAAGCATTTCAGAAAACAAACTCTGCAACGCACTGTCTTCGGCATACCCGGAAATAAACCTGAAAAAGGTATACGGTGACATCTGCAATTTTCCAAGCTCAGCCTTTAACCCGTCCTTATTTTTTATTCCGGTAGCATTTGCGACCTCGTCAATGACTTTTTTCGCTATCTCAAAATAGTTTCCGTCTCTGTCTTTCAGAAACTGCTCATGGGCAACCTTAACATCATGACGAGCCATTTGTACAAGCTCAAGTATTTCTTCTAAGGTTTCATACGGTTCGCTTTCAAGCTTGTTTACGGTTCTGTTTTTGTTCTCAACATACTCCGCAACACCCGAAGCAAATGGCGTATCTTGGTGTTCTTCAAGATATTTATCCAAAAAGCCTTGCAATGTTTCAACAACATTTTTCCCTTTGGGGATATCACCTACAAGAGGCTTAATAATTTCGCCGACTTCTGCATTTATCTTGTCAAGAGCTTCCTGTGCGCCTACGATCTTCTTGTTTCGATTCAGCCACTTTACCGCACTGAGAATAGCTCTTTCCATTGCGTTACGTTTTCGGATTTCTCTTGATCTTTTTACATCATCTGCAATTTCTTTGAGCCTTTCTTTTACTTCCCGTTCTCCTGCCTGTCTGACTTCCGAAAAGAGATTTTGAGCCTGCTTGTTCTGATATTCTCTCTGTTTTCTCCATTCAAGCTCTTTCTTTTCTTTCATCGTTTCAAAAACGGTGGATTTTTCTCCGTGACGGAATTTAACCTGAAAGTCGTAAATGTCGTTGATGAAATCGTTTGCAGCACTTTCAATGTCATCATATACATTTTTCTCTACAGGGGCAAGAACATCAAATATCCCCGCCATAATACGGAGCTGATCGGAAGGCGCTGTGACATCCGCAGGGAAAAACTCCGGATAGGCTTCATTAAGCATCTGATATGTTTCATCCACGTTTCCGCTATTATCATTGACAACTTTCATTTTAGGAAGTCTTCCGAAATTAGTCTTTCGGAACTGTGCAAAATCTTCTTTTGAGCCAAAATCAAGCGCATCTGTCTGGCTTACTCTGATTTCGGTTTCTCTCAACGATTTTCTCAGCGGAGCATATTCCATATACTGGCTGTTATCGATCTCTGTCGCTTTTTCAAGAACCATTTTTGCGGTTCTCTGCATATTTTGCTCAATGTCTTCTTCGGAAACACTTTCACCGTTTACATTCAAGCCCGTTCCGAGTTCATACATTCTGTTGTACAAATGCCTTGCAAGTTTCGCCTTGTCATAATTGCTACCGTATTTATCCAACATCTCAACAGAGAAAGACATCAAGTCATCTGTTGACGGAATAATAGCACCCTCTTTGATGAACTTTTGCAAACTTTCATTTGTTGCTCTGCTTGTCGAGAGTTCTTCCCTCAATTCAGCCTCATTCATCTCTGCAATATCTTTGCGGAGAGCATATTTACCATTTTGTTTGCCCTTTTGATCGTTTTCGGACTCATTTCTGACAACATTATCGGATATACTGTTAGCAGAAGCCGAAACGTTTACGTTCATCTTACGAGTCTTTTGATTTGTATTGTTAAATGTTTCGGCTTCATTTAATTTTACAAGGTCGTAAAATATCATGTTACCGCCGCTTGTATATCCCACAACGGTATCCGCAGAATAAAGACGATCTCCAACTTTTATGTTTACATCGCCTCTTGCAAAATCAACAATGTTATCTTTTCTTTCATGGTGAAGATCTTCATTTACCCATGCTCTTGTAGCTTCAAGAACTTCATCGGGAGAAAACAACGCTAAATATTTATCTTTGAGAGTTTTTTTGCCTTGATTATTGCTTTTTAAACCTTTACTATATTTCGAGTTTGTAAATTCTTTTTTGGAATCAGCATTGATTGCTATTTTTTTATTTGCAATATAATATCCTTTTCCGTTTCCGAATTTATTACTGAGTTCGGATTTCAATGCTTTTTCAAGGGCTTTTATTCCATATCCCTCATATTTCTGAATCGTTTCAGACTCAACCTCAACATAAGGAACATTTTTGTCCGTATACTTAATGGCATACTTTTCAGCACTGTTTGAAGACCCTTTCGCAGTCCTTGCAGTTTTTACTGCTGCATCGTAGGCTTTTGCCCATGCTTCCTGAATTGAATCAAGTTTTTGAATCTCCGCACTCGTGCCTTTGCCGAATGCGGCTTTTATTTTGCCAACAAACTCTTTTACCGCTGTAATAATCCGTTCCGCAAGTGTAAGGTTTCTGTTTGCTATCTGCTCAAAAACTGTCTCGTCTTTAAAAAGTCTCTCGGCGTATTCGGATACAAGTTCTTCCTCGATTTCCGCATCTGTTTTCTCGCCCGTGATACGGTATCTTTCCGCAACAGAATTAAATTCAGTCTGGAAATCTTTTCCGAGAGCTGAAGCAACTTCCGTTTTGAAAGCCTCAAACATTTCGGGAGCCGTTTCTTTTATTCTGTGCGTTACTTCATGTGCCATAAGGCTGGGAATCGGGGAGCTGTCGGGAGAAACCTTGATTCTGATAACGCCATCTTTGTATTTGCCCTCAACGTATTTATTCCCGTCAATTTCTTCAACAAGCTCAATCTTTGTATTAAGCTGTTTTCCAACCCTGTCCCAAAGTGACGCATTCTTTTTGCTGAGTTTTGCAGAAAGATCATTTTCCACCAGTCCCTTTGCATTTCCCGCAAGCGGTACACCCTCGAACTTTGCATTTTTTTGAATTGCTTTAACTTCATTCTGTGAATCGTTTTGCCCGTTATAAAAGGCTGTAAAGCGGGTACGATTTTCAAAGTAATTTTCCCCAAAGTTCTCTTTTACCTGCTGTTCTGTAAACCCTGAGTGTCCCAAAACGTAAGCTCTTTCAAAATCTCTCGCAAAGGCTTCAATGTCTTCGTCTTCCCCCATATTTTCAGACAAAGTATCAAAACCTTTTTTACCCTTTTCTCCGAGAGCATTATATCTCTCTTCCGCTGATACGTTGTATTCATGGATTGTTTTTGGTTCTGGTTTAACCTGTTCCGCAGTTTCAAAACTAAAACTGTTTGCAGAGTCTTTCTTTTCAGTTGGTGCTTCTGCTGTTTCGGTTGGTGTTTCAAGTGTTTCGGTTGGTATATCTTCGTCAGACTGTTCGGTTTCTTCCTGTTTAACTTTATCGACCGCAGACTGAACCCTTTTTAGCTCTTCTTCTCCGGCTATTCTGTTTTCGTTGTAAAGCTGACCCATCTGGTATGAATTTAAAGTTTTACCTTTTGCCGTTTTTTCAGCCGCCTTGTTTGCCAGTTTGTGTGCGTTTGTGTCTTCTCCGTAAGACTGACCCTCTGCGATGAGGTTTTCAAGCCCTGTTTCTTTTGCCGCACCTGCCGCCCCATAGTTATTCTGCAAAGAACCAACGACCATACCGCCGCCACCGAGAACGCCGCCCGACAACGCACCGCCAAGGCCTGCGCCAAGAGCTTGACCAACCAAATCAACACCTGTTTTTATACTGGCGGTTTTTGTATCATATCCCTGTTGAAGATAACTGTTATATTTCTGTATAACATTGCTTTTGTCTGCCATTATAAACGTATCTGCTATAATGTTGCCTATTTCAGTTCCAAATTCTTCCGCACCCTCAGAAAGCATGTGTTTTCCCAGATTTGTTGCTGCTTCTCTGGATATCAGCCTTACAGTGTTGTCTTTTAATCCAAGCCATCTGTCTATCCCCAATTTTTCAAAAGCAGCTTCAAGAGTTCCCGAAACCGCACCGAGAAGCAATGTTTGAGCTTGAGATGCTCCCCTTTGGGTTGCATCGTACATGGTTTGTCCCGCAGCAGAAGAGGAAGAGGAAACCAAAGAAGCAACTTGCCCCATAGCCCCTGCTGCCGCCAACGGAAGTCGTAAAGCATTGGTAGCCAAATTCATTGAAAAATCTGCAACTTTGGATTCAACAGGATTAAGATCTTCAAGAACACCCTCTCTTGATGCTTCTGCCATTCTTGTTAAAGCATACCAATCACTATATGTAGGCAATGGAGTGTTTTCTTTTGTAACAAAATTCTTTGCAGCATTCAACCCTTGACCAATAACCGCAGGGACTCCCGCCAGAACGGATGCCGCTGAATTTCCTACGAGGCCACCCCAAAACTTGTTTTCATTTGCAGAATTTTTAAAAGCTTCATATTCTTCATTGGCTCTTGCGGTTTTTGTTTCAGGTTCAATAAGTTTTGCATATTCTTCAGCCGCTTTCGGCATCTTTTCCAAATAGTAAGAATATGTTTCCAACTGCTTCGGAGTCATGTACTCAGACATTGGATTTTCTGATGCTTTTATACGGCTCTTTATTTCGTTTATGTTTGTTTTTACATATTCCGGCTTAAGCTCTTTGACCTCTTTTTGTTCAGAAAAAGTCGGTGTCTTAATAATTGAACTTACCTCCGTATTTCTCCACGCTTCAGTTTGTGGGGAAACAGGAGATTTTGATAATACAGGGCTTTGTTCTTTTTTTCTATCTGTTACGTATTGTTCAAACCTTGAAATTTGATTTTCTCTGGAGTCATCACGTAACGAGGTTTTTCCTATAGTGGAGCTCCCCAAATCGGGAGTCTCCACTTCATTTTTAAACCTTTCGTTTGCCGCTACTGTTGTTTGTTTTTTTCTCAGGTATTCCGCAGAAGACAAACCACCATGCAACCGTTTAAAATTCATTTCTCGCAGTTCGTTTATTTCATATTTTCGAGCCATACGTCCACCTCAATTATTTCAATGTAGCTTTAGCTGTAGAAGCTTTGTCCCGAACCTCATACTTATTTGCATAAAGTTCGTCAAGCATTCCTTTCAAAATGCTGTATTGTTTGCTATCTATATTTCCCGCCATTAGATCGTTGTCAAGCTGCAGATATGCTTCTGATTCAGTTTTTTCAGAAACAAATGTTCCCGAAGTGCTTCTCTTTGTTGTATAGTCTTTAATAAATGTCGTAAGAACTTCCTCGGAATACGGGTCAATATCTGCCATCGGCGTGCTGCTTGCCTTAAACTCATCATAATAGTTACCAACACGGGCGGCAAACTGATCATGAGTAATTGTGCCATTTGCCAACAGTTCGCGGGCTTCTTCAACCCTCTTGTTGTGTGTCTGTTCAGGCGTATAATATGCAGACATATCAAAACCAAGATTTTCCATGCCTGAATAATCCCCGTAACTTGCTCTCCATTCTGCATCTTTTTTCAACCTGTCATATTCCGCCTCTGCGTTTGCCTTTTCAAGCTCGGATGAAATCATGGATGTATCAATGCCTAAAGCATTCAATCCCGAATAATCGCCAAATTCTGCCATTGTTATAGCTTCATTCCATATGCGTTTGTATTCGTCTTCTTCTCGGTCAAGTCTTTCCTTTTCATCTGCTTTTCGCATCTCTTCATAAATAGCTGAAGTATCAACGCCAAGTCCAGCCAAGCCCGAATAATCGCCATACTCGGCTTTTGTTTTAGCTTCTTCCCAAGCCTTGTCATAAGCCGCTTTTTCTTCTGCCTTTTTCATCTCATTATATATTGAAGAAGTATCAAAGCCCAAAGATTCAAGCCCGGAGAAGTCGCCCAAATCGGCTTTTGTCAAAGCCTCTTCCCATGCTCTGTCAATCGCTGCCTGTTCTTTTTCGTATGCAAGTGCATCGAGTTTGTCTTGTCTGTTAATTGCATCTTGCTGTGCATTGTAGTCGAACTGTGCCTGCCAGTTCGCTTGCTCCATTGCCGCCAACATCTGCTTGTACGACATTTCGGATTCCCAGTTGCTCTGGTTGACTCTGTTCCAGTATTCATTGGAATCAAATTCTTTCTGCCAGTTTTCCTGTGCAAGCTCGTTAAGGAACTGATCGTATGCCATATTGTAGTCGGTGTAATAGTCGCTCATCTGGTCTCGATACTGTCCGTACGCATTGTTTTCAAGCATGTTCAACGCATCGAGCTGCTGATATTTCCTGTTCAGATCTCCCTGATACATTTCATACGCAAGCTGCTGAAGTTCAGGAATAAATCCCGCAAGCTCATTCATATAGTTATTGTAAGCCTGAGATCCTGCACTTGCCGCATATGAGGAAGCAATACCGCCCGTCTGTGCCGCAATCTGTGCGGTAGTATCTTTCATAGCCTGCTGTCCAAGCTGTGTATATTGCCCTTTCAACGCCTGATATGAAGTATCCTTCTCGGGGTCGAAAACAAATTCGGGGTTGTTCTGAATCTCATTGAAAAGTTGGTCTATTTTTTCCGAATATGGCGAGGCATACGTGGGTTTTGTTCCGTTGTACGAAAAACTCTTTGCCGCTGCCTGTTGACTTAAAGAGTTTTCAACGCTTGCCGCTGTCGGGACTACGTTCTGAACCGGAGTCGCATTTGTTACGGGATTTGTTTCCGTCTTCTGCGGTTCTGCTTTCTGTATCGGTGTGATGGTTTTGTATGTGGTTGTTTGCGTAGGCTGTGCGTTCACAACCTCTTCTTCGTCTTTTTTTCTGTATGTTGTTGTGTTCATTATTTATCATTCCTTTCAGCTATGATATATTTAATAAACGTGGGGTCGATTCTCTTTACATGGTCTCGCAATGGTTCTGCTTTTATAGTCGGGTTTTTGTACTTGAATACCTCTCCCTCGTGCCGTTCAGCATATCCGAAATGCCTCTTAAACATGTTTCTGGCTCCGTATCCATAGTATAGGATTATACGGTCTGCTTTCAGCACGTTTTCATCAAGACGGGTATAAACTTTCGGCTTAACACCGAAATGTCTCAAACCTCGAAGGAGACAGTCTAAAGAAGTCCCCAATATGCCGCCTAAAAACAGATATTTTTCCATATACTTTGCAACTTTTTCGGGAGCGGGAGCGCGGTTTTCCCCCTGTAAGAAGTTGTAAACCGCTATCCACCCACACCCATTATATGCAGAGGAAAAGAAACCGTATTGTATATGCTTTACGTGGTCGTTGTGTTCTATATATTTCATCATTCAAATACTATAACGCCCTCAAGAGCTTCAAATTCATCTGCCGACATCTTAATATTTTCAAAGTCTTTTTCTTCAAACTTTATCCGTTCAAAGTCAAGCTCTATTTCCGTGTTGCAAAGTTCTTTTAATTCTTCGTTGAGCTTTTCAATAACACCAATGTCATCAGCTTCTATATTGCCGTTTTTTACTTTGACTTTATATTTGTCAAAAAGCTTTGCCTCTTCCGCAACGGCAAACTCCAACAATTCCCGGAGATCTTTTTTAAGCCTGAATATTTTATATGCCTTTTCTGCGGGAATTCTTTGTGAAGAAATATTCTTGACCGCATTGTAAATTTTCCCTATCTGACAATGTTTGACTGTCATGGATACAATCTCCTTATTCATCTTCAAATCTGAACAAACCGAAGTTTGCCAACTGCTGAACCACCGCATATATTGCAGCCGCACATATTGTCGTGTTTGCCGCCATAGTGTCAACAGTCAGCCCCCATTCTGCCTGTTCTTGCCCCTCTGCTCCAAAAAAACTGATTTTTCCGTCTTTTGCTTTGAAAATATCCGTTTCCACTTCGTTGGATAAAATAAGCCCGTCCGTCAGCATGATTTTTTTCGCACCGGAACTGTAATCAATCCCGTAAGGAGAAATATATACGCCGTCCTGCAGATCTCCAAGAGACCGCTTTCCAACATATAAACTCTCATCATCAATTTCAAAACCTGCAATCGTGCCGCTTTTTATTTGCAAAGGACCTTCTCCGGAATTCCCTTTTTCAAGAGCCTTTAAGTTTTCATTTACAGCTTTTAAAAGTGGTACATTGGCCTCGTCAAGATGCTCCGTTATGTATTTTAAGTATTGTACTAACTCCTGCAAGTATCGTGTGTGTTCTTTGGGATCATCGCTTTGCAAAGTTTTTAATGTCCATACAGGCATTATCTGTCACCCGCCGTTCTGTATTCTCTGACAAAAGACTTAACGCAGCAGTATCCTTTACCTTCCAGTTTAACTGTAAATTGGTCGCACTTTTTCAGCTTTATCGGAATTGTTTCGGTCGTCACATCTTCGCCGCCTTTTATCGTCTGTACTTCTTCCCAAGGCTTGTTATCGTGCTTGATATAAACACTTACCCATGCAAGTTCTTCAAGCTCCAATCGCAAATACAACCTTGAATATACCTTTCTGTCGTTTACAGTTTCATTGAATGGCTTAAAAGTCGCTTTCCATTGAATGTTCAGCGAATTTTCCAAGTCTGCTGTAAGGTTTTTTTCTTTGTCATACTCAAAAGCTATAATGTTTCGTGTTTCATTTTCATGTGCGTACAAATAGCCGCCCCAGTTTGCAAAAGAAGATAATGAATATCGTGAGTTCTGAAGCCATAAACCTGTTTCCGTGTCAAAAACAAAAAATTCCTTTTCGTTGTCGTCATCCTTTGTCATGGTCACATAATAATATCTTCCGTCCGTTCCTGCTACTGCATTTTTATACTCGGATAAATCCCCAAGTTTTTCGCTTATACATTGCGGGATTCCCCCTGCATATCTGTAAATACCTTTTTTGCCCTTGTAGTACAGAACCTCGTTTATTTTCTGAATGCTTCGGTGACTTCCGTACATTACCCCCGGTGCATCCACTTTCTGAAGGCTAAAGTTTGCAGGAATTGAGCCGTATACCCTATATACCATATTTTCTTTGAAGAGTATCGGGTTTGATTCATACACGCTTATTCCTGTAAAATCTCCGCTTGAATCTACAGCAACTTGATAACTGTCAGATGAAACGCCTTCAAAACTTTCCCAACGGCTCGGCTCACCCAACGCAGAGGCGTATATTTTGTTCCCTTTTGTCGCCCATATTCTGTTGTTTATGCCTATCGGATATTCCAGCGCAGACGGAGTCGCTTTTTCTACCTTTGCCCGCATCGTTTTATAAACCTTGTCTTCATCATACCCCTCAGCCTCAAGAAAAGCCTCAAAAATTGGGGTAGTAAACGAAATGACGGTTCCCGAAAATTCGGGGTTTACTGACTCGCCCGTCATTGGCTCATTTGCGACAACGCCGTAAAAATCCGGAGTATCTGCAAACAACAGCTCCGAACCGACAAAATCGGAAAGGTAGATTCCAACAGTATCGCCCACTTTGAAACTACATTTTTCCCCGTAGCCGCCTATCCAGCTTGATTCCATATCCATTATGATTGCATTCTTCAGCAGTTTTGCCGTACCCTTGCCAATACACGTCGTACTTTCCCACTTATGTTCTTTTTCTTCCGGGTCAAGATTTATGGTGTACGGGGCAACAAGCCCCGCCCCATTTATCTGTTCTTCTCCTGCATCGGTGAAAACTGTCAATTTGTTGTTGATTCTTACAAAATCAAGACTTTTAATGCTTGTTCCGTAACGTGAGCCGCCCACAGCTTCAAGATCAGGTATTGCAACATCCTTTTCATTGTAGTTTCTGAACTTGATATATGAAACCGTTGTGTCTCCGACCCTTGCCCTCTCAGCCGTTGCAAAGATATTCCCGTCACTCCATATCTGATCAAGCACTCGACCGCTTGCAACATCTATTGCACCGTGGTAAAACGGTCTTCTTACAGACAAAAACGGAAATCTGTTTGTGCTTAGGTTTTCACTTTCAAGAAGTTCGCCTTCCGAAAAATTGTCTGTAAGGTTCAAGCCGCCAAAGTTTACAATGTATTTCTTTGCTGGGTCGCTTATATTTCTCATAAATGGTAATTTAAATCCCATTTTTTCACCCCCTAAAACAGATTAAAAAATCTTTTCCTTTCGGATCGTGCCTTGCTTCCATGTTCTTCTCTGTATTGCTCCAGAAGTTCATTGTAAAAGCCCACATGATTGTTATATTCTTCATATTCCTTGTTCCAGAAGTACATCATTGCGGAAAGATAAAGAATATATACATCTGCGTACCTGTCGGGTAAGACCAACTCTTTCTGCAGGTCTTCGGGGTATTTCACTTTTACCTCTTCGCCTTTGAATTCATGTATCAGCTGTGATTCCAAATTACACAATATTTTTCCCTTTGTTTCCTCAGAAAAAGCATTTGGGCTTCGTTCGTTCACTTCTGCAATAATTTCACTTATCTTCATTTTTCACTCTCCTTTGAAATGGTCACATTCGGGTTCTATTGTTTATTACCAATACCCAAGTTCTTTGCCTTTTTGATAGATTTGATTTGCCACGACAGAATACCCAGCAGCTTTAAAATGAACTACGTCGGTACGCAAAGATGTTGGAATTTCACCGTTTGCAATATCAGTTGTGTCTTGCTCAGTGGGCGTTATTCCAGCATCTTCCAAACCATATTCCAAGAGATATTCGCGAACATCAACAAAATGTTTACCAAATTTGCGTTCGAGAACAATGTTAACATCTGCTACTTCGCTCATATAGTTCTTGCTCGTTAGACCAACCACGATATACCTGTCGTGATTCAAATTGTTAACTATTGCTTGAATTGCTTCGACAACATCAGTGACGCTAGAGACAGATGGTTTATTATTTGTCCCCGCCCAAATGACAGTGGTGTAATTTGTTTCGCTCATTCGGAAAGTTTTTAGCGGAACGGGACGTATGAACGTTACACTATCCCCCGCCTGATATCGTTTAAACGTGTATTTTCCGCTTTCGTTCTGATATACTGTTTCGCCTATTACGCCTCCGATACTAACAAAGCGCTGTTCGAACAGGTTTTGATACATTGGATTAACCGCGGACCCCTTAGGTGTTGTAGGTACTCTTAACGTTATTTCTACTGTTGAGGTATCTGCTGGAATGGTAAACGGTTCGACAGTCATCGAATAAGCTCCACACGCCGCCGCTATATCTTCAGCATAATCACCCCCACACCCATGACTTTTTACAATATATTCGACACCAAGAATACCCTGCAGATATTTTGGATATGAAGCCCCTGTTCCATCTTGATTGCCTGCGGTTAAGCTGTCGCCAACACATGCGATACATTTTGAAAAATCAGAGTTCTTTAATTTTTCAATTCTATAAGGCCCTTTCTGATAAAATGAAAAATAAAGCTTAGTGACATTTGGTGGGACAATAAATTCGTAATTATCGTATACTGATTTATTTGCGACTGATTTGATACTGGCGTTGTCGTTATCGATCGCCATAATGCCTAAAACGTTAGCACTTCCAGCCTGTATCGCACTAAAGCGGAATACCTCGCCCTCACTTACATCGTAATAACAATAGGCGTAATCGGCGTTGGAGACAAAAGATCCCGATCCATTTATATAATAATTTGTCGTAAGGTGTTGCGGATATAATTCAACAAACTCCAGCGAATTGTCCTTGTACATGTATTTTTCGATAATCGGATAGTTCGCCTCATCAGGTGCATAATACGTAAAACAAATTTTAGCGGCATTTTCAGGAGTCACATAAATAAAATTTTTGGAATACAAAACTGTCAACACCGCATCAAGTAGATTTTCGTTATCGTCAAATACAACAATCCTAGACACATCTGTCGACTCCGAACGACCCGTTGCAGTAAAACGGAACTTTTCGCCAGGTTTTGTGGTATATGTATCATAATACCAAGCGTCCGCGAATGGACTGGTAAGGACTCCATTTGTTTTATAAAATCCATTTGTCATCTTAATTTCGAGCGGAACAAAATCGAAATAATGTTCCTTTATCTGATCTAAATCGTTTTTCACATCAGATAATTCGTTCGTTAACCGATTGGTGTAAGTGAACATTTCGATCCGTGGTATAAGCGTGTGCCCGTCTATATAATTATACGAAAAACAAATCTTTTTGCCGTTGTTGGGCACGGTGTATTCGTATCCGTTGTACTCAGCTAGTCCATTCACAACCGCAATGATTGTGTCGTTTTCGTCATATACGAGGATGCCAGATACATTATCGCTACTATTAGAGACGGCTGTAAAACGAAATCTATCAAACGGATTACACTCATAAATTTCGTGATACCAAGTTGAAAGGTTAGTATACTCACCGTTTGAGCGATAATAACCCGCATTTCTCGCCATCGCCAATCCTACAAAATTATAGAAATTTGATAATGCAGGTGTCACCGCCTTTTGGCTCATAATTGCAGTTTCACTATGACCAAGGTTTTGTGCAATACTTGATTTATCAACCTTCGCTTCAGAAAGTTCATCAACCTTTGCATCAAGCTTAATATAATTCTCGGGAATTTTTCCCAGAGTTTCAGCGCCTTTTTCTTCAATGCTTGCAATAGCTGCCGCTTCTGTTTCTTTAAGTTTAACCGTTGATTTTTCCGCTATTTCGTTTTTATCATCTTCTGTCAGTTCATAGGTCTTTCCGGGTTCGCCTCTGATTGGTGTTGTTGTGTACGATGTCCTATTATCAAACGTAAAAGTCAAAGTATAGTCATCGTTCATAACTATAGATGCTATGCCGTTTCCGTCTTTTAACTCAAACGTGAATGTCTCACCATTAAGGCATTTTACGGTTACAATATCACCCTCACGAGTGATGTCTTCTATTGAGTTCAGATAAAGCTTGTCTATCTGCGCCTGTAACTGTGCAGCCTGTGACGGGGGAACATCTGTCGCACCCACAAGATCACGCATTGCAGCAGACACCCCGAAAATTACACTCATTTTTTCTTTTGCGGAAAACAAAACCTTACCGCCTGCCGTTGTACCCTCTGCAATAAAAAATATTTCGCCCGGAAATTCAAGGGCTTCCGGAGGAACATTTATACCATAATTCAGCAGGTTGCCGTTGTCATCTTCAAGCAATTCAGTAACGCCGAGAATGATAACTACAGGGTTCAGCCCTTTTGCGTTTGTAAAAATAACTCTTTTTGTAAGTCCGTGCCAGTTTTCCGCAAATCTGAACTTTAAAAAAGAGCCTTTCCCGCTTCCCTGTACGCCTGCGATGTCTGAAGAAGAAATAACGGCATCACCATTGATATATACATTGATTTCTCTCATAAAATCACCTTTCTATATAAAAATAAGGGGCTTACCGCCCCCATATGTGCGGAAACTTTACATTCCCACTTCTCTAATACGCTGTTCATATCTGCGTTCGTTGCTGTCAACAACATTGGCTGCCTCTTCCTGCTGTTTCTGTGCGAGTTCATACGCCCATACAAATTTTCTTTTGATCTTAACAGGTACACCACGTTGACAAACGATTCTTTCTCCGTTTACGCTTATATAAACATCGTCCGAATATTCGCCGCTGTCTTTAAAAAAGGTATAATTCACAAGCTCTTCGCCCTGTTCGTTTTTGGGTTTTACCTTTTTTCTTGTCTGTGTTTTTGCATTTTCAATGATTTTTTCCGCTTCTGCTTTTGCCTTTTCAATGATTTTTGCATAAGCATCCTCGAACATTGCCTCGATTCGTGCCTGTTCTGCTGCGGAGGCTTCATTTATTGCCTTTTCTTCGTTCTTTGTCATGTTTTATTTTCCTTTCATTTATCGGGCAGAGTTTAAGCCCTGCCCGATATTAGGTTTTCTCAGTTTGCTGCGGAATCGTATGTGGAGCAGGATTCAAGTCTTACAATGAACTGTTCAACAAGGATTTTAGCAGCCTGTGTAGCTTTCCAGCCTGCTGTTGCTTTCTGGTTGAGGGGGTCAGAGGTACCGCCGCTTCCAAGCTGTTTTACAATGTGTTCAAGGCCGCCGCCTTCAATGTCAATAGTTCCGTATGCGTTTTCACCGATAATGAGAGTGGAATATACAGCTCTGTTATCAGCACCGCCGCCACCTGCTGTAATAGCATCACTTGCCACAGGGTAGTTTGTTGCGGGTGCGGAATCAACTTCAATAAAGTTTTCACCTGCATCAACGACTTTGTACATTACCTCGTCAATAACTACGAATCTGTTGATCATCTTACGTGCGACTTCATCAGTCATTGTCTGATTTGTGACAACCTTTTTTGTAGCAGGGTCAAAAGACTTAACGGTAAGAGTTGCGGGAAGTGTTTCGCCCTTGAAGATCTTCGCCTCGGAAGATTTAACAAATCTTACTCCGGCAATCTCACCGAGTTCGCCTGTGTAAAGGTCTTCGGGGTCTGCGTATTCTTTGGGCTTTCTCCATTCGGGATCACTCTGAAGGTCAAACGCAGCATCGGGATGAATGATACCAACATAATAGCCGTTGATTCTCTTTGCGTTCTGTACGTCAAGTTCTCTGACAGCCTTTCTTACATCGAGAACAGTAATAACGTCATCTTCCATGAGGTTAGCTCTTGAAGTCTTGCCGTTTGCATATACTACGTTAGTACCGCCGTTGATAGCTTCTCTTACGATTGTGTCAATGGTTCTTCCTGCCTGATCTCCGAGAAGTTTTACAGCTTCGACCATGTTGTTATCAATAGCTGTAAGAAGAAGCATGTCTGTAAGGGGTACAAAATCGCCATACTGGTGTACCTTTGCTGTGATTGTGGATACATTCAAAGGTGTACCTGCAGGGGGTGTACCTTCTTTGAGGGGTACCGTAGCTTTGGGGAGAGGCGCATATTTTCTGAACTCAACTGTTTTGCCGTTGTTCTTGGGAATAGGTCTTTTCTGACCGAACTGTGCATGAACAAGGTTAGGTGTTGCGTTATCAATGAGATAATCGCTGTAGTAAACTTTCATCTCAGGGGAAAGGCCTGTGGATGTTGTTGCGTTGATAACTTCGTCAAACATTGTAAGACAAAGTGCAGGGATAATATAATTTTTAATCATTGTTTTTAATTCTCCTTTTCTTAATGGAGGGTTATTTTTTCCCCCCTAATTGCTCTTTGTGCGAGGTTTTCTCGCTCTTGTTTTGTCAACTTTCTTGCAAGATTCTGAGATACAGCGCCCGTCTGTGAGCTTGCGCCACCCTCTACAGGTCGTGCGCCTCGTGCCTGAATGTTTTCAACCACCTGCTTTTCGGTCGCCATCGTGCGCTGTTGAATGATCTTGTCAATGTTTGCGGCTTCATATGCCGCCTTAAGAGATACGCCGCTTTTCAGCATTTCACGCACTCTTGGGTCAGAAAGCGTAGTTTGCAAGTCAAAATCTGTGTATATCTTTTTTACAAGCTCAGACTCTGCCTGTATTTTTCTTGCTGCTTCCTGAGTCTTCAATTGGGATTCGATTTCCATTCTCAATCTTTGCTCATTGCGGGCTGTCCTCTGAAAATCCTTCATGGTTTTGTACTGTTCGCCTGAAAGTCCGTGTTTTTCTCCCAGCGCTGCATATACATCACCGTCAGAAGAGAACGCCTTCGCCAATGCTTGAATGTCATCTTTTTCCGTTCCGTACTTTTCCGTCAAGGCTTCAATAATAGGTTCCAGAGTATCAATCTTTGCTTGCAAGCCTTTATATTCTTTGAATCTCTGGTCTATGATTGCCTGCGCCTTTTCTGAAAAAGCCTTTCTGAATTCCGAGTCTTTCATCATCTCGTCAAGCTGTTCCGCACCGCTTTTCTTTGTCGGGGTCTCTGCTTGACTTTCAGCTGTTTTTGCTGTTTCGGCGGGTTCTTCTTTGGGCTGTTCTTTTGCCGCTTCCTGTGGCTGTTTTACAGCTTGTGCAACGGGTTCAGATTTACCGAGAAGAG
This sequence comes from Clostridia bacterium, assembly GCA_045647905.1. Lineage (GTDB taxonomy): Bacteria > Bacillota > Clostridia > Monoglobales > Monoglobaceae > SIG440. Next base: position 15,525 of record JAZRMZ010000115.1, on the reverse strand, counting down.
CATTCTTTGCCATTCTCTCACGTTCTGCCGCTGCCTGTCTTCTGCTTTTATAGCCTACATCAGGCTCTGCCGCTGTTGTGACTTCCGCATTTGTCGGAGTTGCCGCACTCGCAGGAGCTGCGCCGCCCTCACCGTCAAAAAGTCTCAGATTCAAGTGTTTTGTTTCTTTCATAAAAATACCTGTCTTTCCAGTAGTCATTCCGTGTCTTTCCACGTAGTCAACATTATTTTGTACTTTAATTATAGCAAAAACGCCCTCAAATTTCGTCTACAAAAAAAATAGCTGAGCAAAAAAACTCAGCTATTTTCATGTTTTTCAGTTTTTAAAGACACAAACGTGTTCCGGATATGCTCTTTGAAGCATTTCAAACCCTAAGACAGTCATTTCAAATAACGAATTTCCACCTTTAAAGTGAATATTTGCTTTTCCGTGTGAAAATTCAGCGGATTTCATTTCCCCGTGTCCTATTCCTTGAATAATGCTCGCATGAAGTGCTTGAATAAGCATTGAAGCCGCCGCACAAACGATATCGTTTCCGGGGTTAAATCCTGCATGACCTTGCATTTCTATTCTATGAAGGTCGCCGTTTTCTTCAACGATTATTTTTATCATAGAATTTGCGTTCCCTCGGTCGCCTGTTCCATTTTTGGCGTAGAATTCTCTTTAATTCTTTTTGTGTAATCAGTTTCTCCGTCAGGGTTTTTCTTTGCTTCCCTGATCTTTGTCGGTTCTGCTTCCGCCTGTGGTGCGGTCTGTCCTGCTCCCATCGATCTCCCTGTAAGACTTTCAATTATAATTGCCGCTTTCTGCAAATCTGCCTGCAACTGCATAATTGTATCATACATCATTTTGTTTTCGGAAACCTTTCTCTGAACATCGGTTTTTCCCTCAAAGTCCATAGCATCAAGAGCTATCATTGCCTGATCTGCAATCTGAGGATTAAAGAAGCCCATTGAAAATAGTTCTTTTATGGTCTCGTTGTTGATTGCCTTAGTGTAAGGATTTTTTCTCTGAGGCTTAATCCTGATATCAAACACGGGGCGGCGGGTGTTGCCGTTCATGTCGATATGTGGCTTAATGTTCGCATTGCTGTACTGAACAAATTCAAGCTCATCGGGCTTTTCTCCCGTGATTCTGAAACTTCTGCTCTCGTCATAAAACTGTCGGATGTTCTCAATTACAAGGTTGCATATCTCTGTATATGCTCGATAGCTTCCCGACTGAATATCTCTTGATACCTTGTTTCCCGCTTCCTGTAATGCCGCTATAGCCGCCGCAGCTGTTACGCCCGAAGATGTTGACCCCTGTGAAAAGTCCCTATTTGCGGAGGTTTCTTTCAGCTCGTCAATCTTCATCTGTATAAGGTTCACAGTATTACCGTCAATAGGCTTTGTCTGTATCGGTTTAAGCACTGAATCGATGTCGGAAGCCTCAACCCATACAATCTGATTTGAAAGGTCGCAAAACTCATCAACATTTACACCGCTGTTTTTGCGCCCGAAATATCTCTGGCGAGAAGTAACAGCCACATTTTCCAAATAAAGCTGATTAAGTTTATCAATGTACATTTGCGGGTCCTTCATTATGTCAAGGAAAGAAAAAGCATACAGACTTCCTGCTTCAGGGAAAAGCGGGTCCAGTACAAACGGATACATTCCATGTTCATAATATCCACGGGGATACGTCTGCGGCTCATTTTCTGAAGCAAACAAAATAGCCTCACCGCAGAATTTGCACAAATGAAGATTTCCGTTTTTCTTATAATACCAATCAACGACCAAAGATTTGTCGGAATCGTCCACGTTCTCTTCCTGTACATATCTCTTGACATCAGGAGTTGAAGTTTTTATTTTCCCACCGTAGGGAAGAGGAATCTTTTTCAAAGCATCGTTGTTTACAAGGTACAAATAAAATACGTTTTCGGAATCCTGAAAGTTTGTAATCCCGGGCTGCCAATAAAGTCGTAAAATGTCTATTCCTTTAATTGAAATATCCCCTAAACCGTTCTCTTTTGAAGAGTCCCAGAATACACCAAACGCAGGGAGCCCACTTTTCAGCTTTACCCACCATTGATCGCTGTATGTCTTTTCAAAATTGCATTGTTCCAAAACAACAGGGATTATTTTTGAAAGCTGTTCAGCATCCATTTTATCATCAGCCGACCTCGGCAACACATTCGGCTCGGGGTAATTGTCCATTGCATCGGCGTGTTTGTTTGCCAATGAATTGAAAAGCCACGCAGAACGGGGCTGGGGGCGGTCATCATTTCCCAGATTCTTTCCTTTTGAATCTTTGACGGACTGTTTCACAACGCTCCAATGCTGCAGCCGCCACCATTTTTCATTTTCAATGACTTTTTCATCAAAAAACGCCTTGCCGTCAATATATTTCTTCAAAACGTCCGCAGCTTCTCTGACTTTTGCGGCATTTATAGGCAAGTCAGGTCTTTCCAAGATTGTTTTTTCTTCCCTTCTCGGAAGAATTCTGTCAAAAATAGGTCTTCTATCCATGTCTTTCTCTCCTACAATGTGTAATAATATCCAAATTTTTCATAATCGTCATAATCCGATGAATCCAAGGGGTCGTACACTATCAACCTTTTCTCTTTCGGTGGCGTTGGTGCTATGGGGTTTGCCATGCAAACATATCTGCATTCGTCATATATATGGTCTTCCTGCGATGTGTCAACATCTTCCACGTTTGTCTCATCATATACAAGTGTCGGTAATGTTCTTATAAAATGTTTGCAAGTGTTGAATACATAAAGCCTCGGGTGTCCCATATCATCAAATTGCATTCTGTAATGAACCTGCATTTTCCCCGCAATTCGTGTATTATCTGCCTTGTCAAAGAAAAGCCCTTGCCGTTCAAACATTTCCGCAGTCGAAACACCGCCATCAGCCTTCCATATCGCTGGGTCTGCTATTCCGTAAATGTCACGCCCACGAAGATTCACGTCTTCTTTCTCTATCTCTCGGATTTTCTCCGCAATCTGCGGAACAGTCCATTTCACGCCCTTGTCAGGCTCTCCCGTGCAGCCGTACAACTCCCGAATTCGGTAGATCCTGCGCTCATAGTCCACCGCATACCAACCCACAGAGAAAGGCTTGCTGTAGCCCCAGTCAAAACCTCTGTAAATCTTCCAATCTTCAGGAATCCTGAACGGCTCTATGACATGAGTGTTTATTCTGTCTTTGTAATGGCTTGAATCATTCACCCACTCTGCGAACACTTGCCCGCTGAAGCTCTCCCAATCTCCATATAGCAGCGCATTTCTTTCGCTCTCTGGAAGCATTGCAAGCCTCGAAAGATATTCAGGGGAGTTATTAAGCAGTTTTTCATTATCAAAGACACTTGACGGCACGAAAACCCTGAACTGCTTTCGATTTCTTTCTCTTCCATCTGGAAATCTTATGGTCGTGACTTCCTCAATCGGTGTCATGGGTGGAGCTGGCGTTATAAATCTATTCTTAACCCACGCATGACCAATACCGCCGGGGTTGCCTGTTGCCCGTATATAACACCTTGTGCCGGGTCCGTTGGGACGGTTTCTTGAAAGTAGGTATATATATTCGTCAAAAGTAAAGTGTGTCAACTCATCGAACCCGATAAAATCATAGCGTTTTCCTTGGTAATTTGTGCGGTCTTTTGCGTGCTGCATTGTGCCGAAATAAATCTTTGCACCGCTGGGGAACTGCCACACGTGTTTTGAATCGTTGTATTTCGCACCTTTACACACCGCCCCATAGATCTCTCTTGAGCGGTCTATAAGCTCCGAGAGCTGCGGGAAAGTCTTTCGAAATATAATACCCCTGTAATGCGGTATATGCACCTGTCGCAAAGCCTCAGCAAGTAAAGCATCGGATTTTCCCCCGCCTGCCGCCCCACCGTAAAAGGCTTCATATTCAGCCCTCCGCATAAACGCCTCTTGTCGTGGTTGTGGCTTCCATATAATTTGATTATTCATCAGTCTTGACCTCGTAACCGTCAACATCCGGAAGAATCAGCACACCGCCGCCCTCTTCCTCGTCTCCTGTATCTCGTTTAAGCCGTTCTCTTTCGATCTCCAGTCTTTCTTTGTTCAGTGTATATACTCGGTCTTCCTGTACAGTTGTCAGGCCACAAAGAGACCTCTTGACCTCTTCAATCTGCTTTAAAATCTTGGCCGCCTTTTCAAGTGCCGCAATGTCAACCCTGCTCTCAGACTCTCCGTCTGCGTTCAATGTCCAGATTTCCATCTGTTCCGAAGTCGCACGATCCAACAATTCCGAGATTTTGCAAGCGATTTTGACCTCCCTGTTAAGATTGTCGGCTAAGTCCTCAATCATCTCTTCCTTTGCTCGTGCTTGCGCTTCACGGTGCAGGCTGTTAATATATGTTTTCTTTTTGCCTTTCCAATCTTCAGCCGCTGAATGGGCTTTAATAGCCGCCTGCGACACTCCAAACTTTTCTGACAATGTTCTAAATGTATATTTCCCCGTTAAATACTCCGCTTTGACAACTTCCCAATCAACAAGTATATCGATTCCCCCTTAAAAGTTTATTTGCATATACATTATACCAAGAAAATATACTTTTTTCGTCTACAAATAAAAAAAAGAACCCCCGAAGGAGTTCTTTCTAAAAATTTTTAATTATTCTGCGATATATGCCTCTATTGCCGCAAGAATCAAAGCATTTACACTTTTATATCCTCTTTCCGCGGCTATCTGCTTCAACTCGCTTTTCATTCCCTTTGGAAGCATAAGGGAAACCCGGTCATAATGCTCATTGTTAAAATCATTTTTATATTTTACCTCATTGAATTTTTTTTCTTCCATCCGTATCACCTCTTTATTGTATTATACCACACGAAAGCCCTATTGTCAATCACTTTCTTTCACAGTTTACATCTTGTTCAAGATATTGTTTCACTTTATCCATTGACTTCTTGCTCAAGATGTAGTATAATATAGTCACAAAGAAAAAACAAAAACGAAACGGAGATTAAACCAATGACTTACACACTTACACGAAACGCACAGTTCAATTCAATCGAAATCACTTTTGACAGCAAACCCTCTGAAGAAATAAGAACAGCCCTCAAGAATTTAAAATTCCGTTGGCATTCTGTCAAATCCATTTGGTACGGCTTCGCTGATGAGGATACCGTAAAAGCAGCAATCGACGGCAAGCCCGCAGAACCCAAACAGAAACCCGCAGAAGAAAACAAATTCGGCGTAAAAGTTGGCGACATCTTCAGATGCTCTTGGGGATGGGAACAGACAAACGTGGACTTCTTTCAGGTCATCGCCCTTGTCGGACAGTCTTCAGTAAGAATCAGGGAAGTCTACCCCGAGATTATCAAAGAGGAAGCAGTAAGCGGAATGTCTGAGAACAGAACCTATAAATTGACACAAAACCTTTTGCCGGCAGCTTCAAGAGCTTCGTTTATCCACGATCAAGAAAAAGGGGACCTGAAGAGAATTTCCGAAGGTTATAACGGTGAGCCTCGAATCAAAATTAGTTCCTACGCATCCGCATACCTCTGCAAAGGCGAGACCGTAACAGAATACGTCTCTTGGTACGCTTAAACCAAATAAGCCCCCAAATAGGGGGCTGTTTTTTATTTATCTTTGAATTTCATCAGAATACCGTTTTCCGTTCTTTCCGATGTTGCCTGATATTTGTTATAAACCTCATGAACTTCTGACATTGGGACTGCTATCTGTTTAACTTTGCTTTCTTCGTTATATGTCGCCAACTTTTCCAAAGCCCACATCAAGAGTTTTTGATTAAGTTCAAGCAGCTGCTCGAAGCCTGCCACTTTTTCCGTCAGATCGTCAACTTCCTCTTCCCTTGTTCTTATCATGTATTCCGTTCTGTTGAGCTTTCTTATAAGATATCGGTTCAATTCTTTTGTTTTCATGGATTTTCTCCTGTTCATCATAGTATTCATTTAAGAGCTGCGCAATAGAGCATTTTTTCCATTCTTGCGTAGTGCAAAAGTGTTCATATAAAAAAGCTCTGCTTTTCTTACTTGGCGGTACGATTCTTGCACATTCGCAGCAGGTCATTATTTTTGAATCCTCTTCAGGGTGCTTTTTTGCGGCGGCTTCTTCTTTTTTTGTTGGGTATCTGTCTGATACATAGTAAGGGCAGATGACATAATACGGCATATTACCCACCCTTTACCATTTTTCTGGCTGTCTCCATAGCTTTATTTATAGAATTTGCCCGTGAAGCCTCTATTTTCAGCCATATTTCGACATCTTTTTTCTCTTCTTCTGTTGGGCGAAAATACCCTTTCCCATCCCTTACTGACAATATCACATGTTCATTTCTTGCATCGGCTATAGCATCCCTTACCGCTCGGTCTGACAACCCTGTTATGTGACATAGTGCAGTGCGACTGATTGCGTTATCTTTTCCAAAAGGAATTATATTAACAATATTGAGCATATCCACCCCTCCAAATTAAAGTTTAACGCCCTTTGCGTGTCTTAATGCTACGTATTTACCATAGCTTAAATTTTCTTTCTTTGCCTTTTCCACTATTTGTGATATTGAATACTTAGGCTTTGGCGGCGTATATTTGAATTCTTCAATCAAAGACACATCCGGTTCAAGCCCTTTTTTCAGATATGCTTTCTTTGTTCTGATCGCTCTTTCTGAAAGTTTTTCCATCAAACATCGACCCTTTCTTTTAAGTAATTTACAAGAACTTTTGCAGCCTCTTCCCAACCTTTGCAGACCTCGCAGCGGTAGCCCTGTTCACTCAGATCTCGCAGCCATTGCCGCTGCTCCGGGGAAAGTCTGCCATCCTTTTTTCTCTTCATCTCGATATAAAGACCGTGATATTTGCCTCTTGCAACAGGAAGACAGACATCGGGGACACCTTTCTTTGTGCCAGTTCTTTTCATCGTCTTGGCTACGTTCATATGACGTTTCCCGCCGTTGGGTATCGCATATAGCATCCTCAAACAAGGCATCTTTCCAACGTTCACAGCCGCCCAATCAAACAAGGCTTCCTGTTCTTCGTCTTCTGTTGGTATGTAGATTTCTGTCATTGTATCACCTTTTTCTTTTTAATGATATATTTTTAAAACATCCTGAGTTGTAAAGGGCTGTCAAGCATAGACCAAAAAAACCGTTCATTTGGGTCTATCAGCATTTCATCCTCTAACTGAAATCTTTTGTCAAAGTCGTGTACTGTATGCCCGTCCGCATGGAATGTAACAGGGCTATCATTGTCCCATTTCAACATTAAACTCCAGTATTCAGGATAGTTTTTTCTTAAAAATCGAAGCTGTTCGATGCCTTGATTATGACAAAACCAACAGCCGCCACGTGTTGAATCTGTATAAATCGGAGAAAGTAAATCATTTCTTTCGCACCATTCACGACACATAGGTTCCGTCCATCCGGCTTCAACCAATGGAGACCGCTTTTTTTCACTAAGACCTCCGAACCTCTTCGGCTCATCTGCGGCAATTCCAATATATCGAATATTGTCACCACATATTTTTTTTAGTGCCGGGAGCTTTAACTGTTGTAAGCACCATTGTCCTCTTTGCAACGGAAAGCCATATATTCCTCCCTCAAACTTTGATTTCCTTCCGGTCCTACCTCTTTTCAAATAAAACCCTTCTTCAAAAGAAATTCCCGCCGAAACTCTTTCAACTTTAATTCCCCAACGATCAAGAATGATCCTGTCTGCTTTTTCTTTAAACTCGACCATTGGTGGCAAGTCGGCAGGTATTGTAGGGGTCGCCCAAACTTCTGCATGAACTATTCTATCAAGAGGAAGCCCCAGTTCTTCAATCGCACCAAGACAAGCAAGAGAATCTTTGCCATAAGATAAAGCTAAAATATGTTCCATAATTCCTCACAAAAAATTCTTTCCGAAAAACTTGATAAACTCTTCCACGCTCATGTTGTAATGTTCCATTGCCCAGATTTGGCCGAGTTTCTGAAGCAGTTTCTTTTTCGTCGCTGTTGGCTCTCGGTGTATGCTGTCAGGGTTCCCGGTATGGCAGTTAGAGCATACCCTAACCACCATCCCCATTTTGTCCGCCCGTTGACGATATGAGCCGCCAATGCAATGATGTGTTTCAAGATTTTGTGTCGTGCCGCAAATAATGCAGCTGTTTTCGTCTCCGATCATTTTCCGTAAAACCTCCCGAGGTCAATGTTTAAACGTCTTGACATCTTCAACACCGTCTCAAAAGTCGGTATGTGCTTCCCCGTCATCAGTTTCCCGATCATGCCCGGGGATAAGTCGCAGACCCTTTCGAATTGGTACTTTTTCAACTTTGTTTCGCAGAAAATCCGAGATATAATCTCTGCAAAGTTATCGGGGATCTTCGTCTCTATCGGGTTCTTGACAACCTTGAGCCGATGTTCTCCACCTTTGGGGATTTGGTTTTGAAGTTTTTCAAAATCATCGTCCTCGTCAATCTTCAACCAGTCCCCGATCTTGCTCTTTCCGCAGCACTTACGTGCAAGCAGTGAATACCTTTTCATTTTCATATCTCCCGTAATCGTTAAGCTCCGGCTTGTGGATGCAAGTCCATATGCAGCAGATAAGATTCCATACAAAAGCCCTCTCGTGCGGTTCGTCCGTGTCGCCTCTCAGAACCTTGAGATAATGCCTTACACCGCTATCAATATAGCTCTTTGCATTTATGCCCTTTTTCCAGTTATTTTCCGTGTACTTTTTCGCCCCTGCTTCAAAATGCTTTGAAAGCTCAATAAACATTTCTGCTTCGGAGTTGAACTTGTTAAATTCTTTTAAAGCCGAAATTAAAAACATATGGTCGCCAGTTTCCTGAAATCTGTCGATGAACATCAATATGTCATCGTTCATACAAATTGATACCACATCAAGCGGAAGCAGGTCACATCTGCCTTTACCCTCTTGTATGTCCCTTTCTGCGCCCGTCACAAATTTTCTGCGAGAGCCGCTGTCTAAAATAGTTGGTGTATCGGGCTTCCCAGTTGGTGTATCGGCAATTTCTCTGCCGTCATTAAGTTTTAATGTTGCTTTCATTTTTTGTACCCCTTCATATAGTCTTCAAAAACTCTAAAGCGCATATCAATGCTTAATTCGTTAAGTTCATCAAACGCTTCACGGCACTCAGCACAGACGTGAAGGACTTTTGTTGAATAGCTCCCCTTCACTCCAGTTTTCTCATGTGGGATTTTAATCTCATACCAAGCAGGTTTCATATCCCTATCGGCATAGCGAGTCTCGACTTATTTACCGCATCTGTCACAATAATATTTAATCATTTGCTTTCACTCTCCATTTCTTCTAAAAGTTCAGGTTTATCGTGGATGTTACCGATAACTTCAGAATCACAAGCATAACCGCAAATTCGTATACTCCAAATATCATTTGCGATGTTTTTGGGTGTTGCTCTAAATTCTCCGTCAAAAAACTCAATATAAAAAGGTTTTTTGTCTTTATTGTCACGCCAAGAATAAAGAATAATATCCCCCTCGAAAATCTTCTTGCCGTTCTTGTCGGTCAATCCTGTGTATTGTCCTACGGTTTCGGGAATAACTTCTCGGAGATATGCCGCCCTATCCTCAAAGTCTTCAGCGATAAAACCCTCGTTTTGTTCGCTATCGTATAGCAAAGACCCCTCTGCCCACTCGCCATTATCTTTTCGTTTCCCCCTGAACAAAAGCTCTCTCATGTTTCTTTCTCCTTTTCTTTCAAAACTTTGTCAATTTCTGCAACCTCAACAGCATAAACATCCCTATCCCAGCCGCCCTCGTCATACTCTGTATATTTTCGGGCTTTGCTTCTCAGCTCTTCCGCAAACTCTTTTCGGGCTTCGGATTTGGCAGTTTTGAGTTCCGCTAATTGCCTTTCTACCGTCCCTCGCACAAATTTTAAATTGCCCGTTAGATGTTCAATTTCTGTTCGAAGTTCCTCGATTTCTTCCATTCGAGCGTTATATAGTTTGTAGTATTCTTGAAGTCTCTCAATCTCTGCCTTTTGGCGGTTGATAAGGTCAAGTATAATATTCCCATAGATATATTCATCATCACTTGAACACGAACCCATCGTTTTATCTAACCACTCCAAAGCCTTTATAATCTCGTTATCGGTCATTGTTTAACACCTCTTTCTTTTTGCTTTGTAGCCGAGTTCCGCAATGAGTGCAAAATTTAGAATTTGAAAAATTCCCTCTGTGACAATTCGGGCAACCCGTGGGACGGATCTCCTCGTATTCTTTCAACCTCTCAACTTCTTTGCGGAGCCTTTCATTTTCCCGCTTTAAAGTTTCCACCGTTTCCATCGTCTTTTTCGGCATTTCTTATCCCTCCGTAAATTTTATCGTTATGTCCGCTTCATCCTTTAGCAACTGCTTGATATCGTCAAGGCTTATAGTCCCGTCAACGATAAGCCCTGCTTTTTCAAGCATAAAGTTCATGGCGTAACCCATACGTTTTTTTGATACCTTCGGGAACGTGTCCCACATTGCCCATAAAGCAAGATGAATCGCAAGGTCAAGGACTTCACTTCGGGCTTGTCTCCTTGCCCGTTCAAGCCCCATTTCAACAGCCCTCTGCATCTGGGCTTCGGTGTATACTCTCGCTTTCATGCCTTACCCCTTTCCAATGCTGCGTCAATCACGTTCATAGACCTCTCCAACCACTCTTTTTCCTCGTCAGACTTTCCCCTCATCTCAGCTTCCATAATTGCCGCTGAAATATCGAAACTTTCAGAAGTATATCGTGTCGGGTTTGGTGCGTAACGTGTCTTCTTCGGCTTCTCTGCCACTGATTTCGGCTCTTTGTCATCATAGTTTCCGTCAAGCACCTTTGCAAAGTTTGAATCTGCTATGAGCCAGTCGAAAGTTGCCGTCCAGTTCCTGTCATTTGCACCCTTGAGAAAGGAACTACTTTCGGCTTTCTTGAACATCTCCGAAAACTGTTCGGCAGTATAAGCCTTTAACCGTGCATTAATAGCCTTTCTGCGCTTGTCTGAAATGCTTTGAACTTTCGGGAAAGATACGCATATAGTGTGATACAAGTTCACGATTTCCGAAACAGAAACCGCCTCGCGCACGTGCGTCTCTTCCTCTTCCGTAGGAAGATATTCTTTTTCTTGTTCTTTATCTTTATCTTTTTCTTTATCTTCCCTGCAATTGCTACCAATTGCTACCAATTGCTTGCTTTTGATGTCTTTTGCTTCCTTGCTTTTTTTGCCGTTTTCTCTGAGTTTATCGCATTTTTCCTCGTAGGCTTGTCTTTCACGGTCAATGTTGAAAGCTACGAAAGGAAATGCAACGTCTTCTTTCCCCGGAAGGGGGTCGCTCTGCCCGGTAGAACTGTATTTCAGGGCTTCCCGTATCAAGCGACCAAATTCCGCATCTGATAGACTACTCATTTGCTGTAGATAGCTGTGATAGCATTGAAAGTATTCTCTCGCCACGTTTTTCACCTCTTATTCAATTTTAAAACGGAAGCTCCCCGTTTCCGATTTCTTCAAAAAATTCCGCATCGTTACCGTATTCGGTAATCTTTTCAGGTTCTGTCGCTGTTGCTTTTTTCGCCCCGAACTGGAACTCATCAGCATTGATATATGTATCAAGCCTCTTGTTTCCGTCTTTGTCTTCGTATCGGCTCGTCTCGATGCTTCCGACAACGATTATTTCATCACCCTTATGGAAGTACTTCGTCACAAATTCAGCCCTTGAACCGTTCGCAAAGACCTTAAAAAAGTCCGTCGGAACTGTTCCGTCCTTGCTCTTGTAGTTTCGATTTACCGCAATGTTAAAGTTTATAAAGCTGTTTCCGGCTCCTGTTTTTCTCAGTTCAGGGTCTGCCGTAAGCCGTCCCTGTAAAAAAATCTTATTTAATGCCATACTGGCTCCCACCTTTCAATCATTTGTTTAATTTCTTCGGAATCTGTATCTATCCCCAATTCTTTCGCCTCGTCTATGACTCCGTTTAAAAGTCTACTGAATTCCTTCGTGTCGTAACCGCTTGAACCTCTGAATACTCTGATATATGCCGCATCGCCCATCGGGTCAGACCATTGCTCGAAGGGTTCGCAGTACTTGAATTCCCTCATTGATTTTTCAAGGTCAGCACTTCTGACCTTTACAAGAAAAGATTGTCCGTACCGCTTCAAAGCTTCAAGATATAAGTCATCTTGCGTGCTGTTGAGAATATCAGCCATCTTTCCAAGCAAGCTCCAAAGAAAGGCGTTCGCATCTTTGCTTCTCTTCTCCCTGTGGAGCTTAACTTCTAATTCGTAAGCCTTGCCCGGTATCATCTTTTCAAGGATTTCAGGCAGTCTAAACGGTAGTGTATCCCTCGTTACCCTCATGTTCCATCACCCACTTTGCACGGCTTGCACATTCAGGACAAAGGATTTTTCCATACTTTTTCTCTGTATATGTTGCCAACTGTGCCGCTGTCAGTACCTTGCCGCCCATATTAGTTTCTTTGAGTTCTTTTTCGCAATCAACGCAGAAATAACCTTGAGCCTTCTTCGTGTAATGTTTATCCTCACTTGCTTCTTGGTCGGGGTCATCGCCTGTGCTTATCTTGTAGGCTTTCATCAATGCGTACTTGTCGCCATAGGTCATGCCCTTTCCGCTTCCCTTATCCTGAGAATCAATACCCTCTGCAAATGTTGTTGTCTCAATATAGTCATCTGGCTTGTCGATGTTCACAAATCTGTATACAGTTTTAAGTCTTATCATAAAAGTCGTCTTCGTGGAAACCGTTTGATTCCCTGCTTTGTCTGTATATGTAGATTCGCTCTCAAGCATATGACTTTCAACGATCTCCCTTGAATAAGGGTAAGAGTAAATTCCGCATTTAATCTCGATAGGCTTTACCGCATCAAGGATGTCTCTCTCCGATACCGCCTTATACCCTTTTCCTTTGCTCGTCTCGACCATCAGATTTTTCGCTACAGTTTGAATGAGTTCGGTCGCTTGGCTCATTCTTTGAAAAATATTCATTTCGCTCATCTTCTAACCCTCCCAAGTATCAAGTTTTGTGTGAGAAAAATAACGCCCAATCCTACGCAAAGAATCCCGACTATCGTCACCCTTGCAAGGAAATTGCATTGTGCAACGTTTGCCACATCGTCAAGGTGAAGGACTGCCGCACATATCTGCGCAAGCCCTAATATTATCGAAAATATACAAACCTTTTTCATACCAAATTCCTCCGTGAATGTTCATAGTTCATAAAATAACCTGTATCAAGCTCAACCTTGACATCAATCTCAGAGCAAGCCTTTAAGTGATCCTCGTATTCGATGCTGTTAGCCTTTTCAAGGGCTATTCTCGTGAGAAGTTTGTTAACGTCAATCCCGATTGAGGAAAGGATTGAAAGAACCTCTCTGTTTATCTCAACCGCTTCGGTCTCTTTCTCGTCTTCGCAGTAAGATATAACGCTTTCAGGCGTTGCAAATTCTTTAATGCAGCCGTTGCAATAGTCGTGATATGTGTCGTCCACATCGTACCAGCCGCCGCATTCGGGACACTTCACCGCATCGGCGATATCATCGGACCCACAGAACGGGCAAACCTGAAAGCCCGTGCAATCATCTTCCACAAACTGTGCTTCGCTTAAGTCCCAATGGCTTTTGCATTTTCTGCAAATGTAATCTTCTTTTTTCATCTCGTGAAACCTCTCAATCTTAATTCATACTGCTCTTCCGGGTGGAGTATCTGACAGATTTTATCAATCTCCCCCACGGTGAGCCTTTTCGGGTTCTCAAATCTCCTGTAGAGTGTTCCTTGGGAAATCCCTATTCTTTCCCCAAGCTCTCCAAAAGAATACCCCATTTCCTTACTCAAAGCCTTGAAATAAGCGACCAACTCGTGTTCCTTATTCATTGCCTTTTGTCTTTTCGTTATCGGCATACCATCCACCCCTTTATTTATTTTCGAGTTCTTTAAGGATAATATCTGCAACCGCCAGTACTCTTTCTGCTTTCGGAGTTGCTACCGATCCTGTGATGTAGTTCGAAAAGGCTGAAGTGTCGAGCTTTTCGCCCGTTCTCTCAATAACCATTTTCATAAGAGATCGCTGTGTCATACCCAACAGCAGACATCTCATCTTAATCTGATACCTCATATGTCACAATCCTTTCGTTAAATTACCCTTGACAAAACCCTTTTTTTGCTGTATAATTAAGTTGCGACTTTAATTAAATCTCTTTTTTTTACCCTTTCGGAAATATAAATTGTATTTCTGTTTGGTGAAAAAAAATGGGATGGTTCGCGGCTTGGGGAAAAATATTGAAAACCCAAGCCGCACCGCAAAAACATCAGAGGTTTGTACGGGGTCGTTTTCTAAATGAGAAAAGAAACTTGTGTTAAGCACTCGCCTGTGTTCTAACACACCTATATTATAGCACGAATTTTCGTACTTGTCAAGTAGGAAAAGGTTAAAAAGTACGAGTTTTCGTACTTTTGTATACTTGCACAAATTTTCGTACTGGCTACACACTTTTTTTGTATGGAGTGACTAAAATGGATATTGTATTGACTAACATTATAAACGTCATGAAGCAAAAAGGACTCTCTCAGGTCGATTTTTGCGAAAAGCTAAATCTCACAAAAAATAATTTTACGGATTGGAAAGCGGGTAGAAGTCACTCTTACAACAAGTATATATATCAGATCTCCGACATCCTGGGCGTATCTGTCGAATACCTCAAAGGCGAAACGGACATAAAACAAAAAAGCCCGTCCGTGGACGAGCTTAAAGCAGACGAATCTTTGCTTCTTGAAGTTTTCCGTTCCTTGCAGCCTCAGCAGAAACAAAGTTTGATTGACTTAATGAGAAATATGGTGGAGAAAAAGGAAATGTAATTTATGGAATTTGTTATTTACGTTTTAATCAGCCTTTTTTCAACTATATTAGTACATCCCTTACCAATGTTGATTCTGAGGCTGGCACGCAAAAAACCATTTATACCTAAAAAAGCAGCGTTAATAGCTATTGCAGATGCGTTTGTTGTTCACTTATTTTGGTTTGTTTTTGATCTTTGTTTCAATAATAGTGTAAAAATTTCTTCTGGAGCTATATTTCTTTGGGGCTTTATTTCTTACAATATATTAAAAGCCGGGTACAAAAAAGAACCTGAAGAACAAACCTCTCTCGAAACTTCCCCGATTTTCTCCGAAAAGCCACAAGAACTCCTTGAGGCTAATATAAAAGAAAAAGATATAAATGCAAACGACAAAAAAGAACCTGAAAAAAATTCTTTTTCTTTTGAAGCATTCCCGACTTTCTTTGAAAACGATAAAAAAAATTAAAGGTGGATAAAAATGTACTACGATTATAGATTTAGCGAATTTGTTATAGATGTTTGGTTGGTGAACCTTGTCATTGGATTTATTATTATATTACTTATTGCTATGTTGGCTTTTATTCTTCTGAACATTGGCCAAAGAAAAGAATTAGAGAAAAGTAAAAAGAAGAATTCCATGTTGGAAGCTGAATCAAAAAGAAACTATTTAGAGTTAGGAATCAAATATAACGAAAACATTAAC
>JAZRMZ010000114.1:0-13364 GCA_045647905.1 Clostridia bacterium | reverse complement strand
CAACAATCTCAACGCCCATACCAATTTTTGACTTAACATATTCGTCAACCTTGGCAAACACCTCTTCATTTGCCGCCTGCTTATTGATTCTTGCGTACCAGATAAGCTTTTCTTCACCTGCGGGAGCGC
This sequence comes from Clostridia bacterium, assembly GCA_045647905.1. Taxonomy (GTDB): domain Bacteria; phylum Bacillota; class Clostridia; order Monoglobales; family Monoglobaceae; genus SIG440. The sequence continues at coordinate 13,235 of JAZRMZ010000114.1, read as the reverse complement.
TTTCCTTGTTTCCGCAAGCCGAAAAGACCAGCGACGCCATAAGCACCATTGCCATTACCAAACATAGTTTTTTTAACATTTCAACATCTCCTTTTTTTTATATAAATTTTAATTATTATCCTTTAACAGCACCGGTAACGATACCCTTTGAGAAGTACTTCTGGAAGAACAGGAATATGAACACCATAGGTCCTGCCGCAACCACACAAAGGGCCATTCTCAGATTCTCGTTGGGGAGCTTTTCCTGCATCACAACAACCGTTTCCTGCTGCGCAAGCTCAACCTTGTTGAGAACACGGTAGAGCATATACTGAAGGGTTGTGAGATTGCTTCGGTCGATATAAAGCATCGCCTGCATCCAGTCGTTCCAGAAGGTGAGAGCCGTGAACAGCGCAACCGTTATAATTCCGATTTTTGCAAGTGGCACAACAATTTTGAAGAAAATCCAGAACTCTCCTGCCCCTTCAATATATGAAGCCTCAATCAAAGCAAAGGGAATTGACTTCATTGACATTCTAAGCAGCATTATGTTCCAGGGTGAAAGGAGCATTGGCAGAATCAACGCCCACACGGTGTCATTCAGGTGCAAATAATTCACGATCAATATGTAGGATGCAACCATACCGCCGCCAAAGAGCATTGTAAAGTATACAAAAAACGACAAAACATTTTTGAATTTATAATCCGACCTTGAAATCGGATACGCAATCATTGACATTATGAGTGTTCCCACAAATGTGCCGAAAGCCGTTACAAAAATTGTTGTTCCGTATGCCGCCAGAACTTCACCCGGCGAACGGAAAATGTACTCATAGGCCTCTAAACTCCATTTTGAAGGAATCAATCCGAAGCCGTTCTGAACAAGTGCTGTTTCGTCGGTGAACGAAGCCGCCAGAACCAGCAAAAACGGAACCAGGCACGCAAGGGAAAACAAAATCATCAAAAGGTGTGCAACCACCTTTCCCCATTTTGGCATATTAGACATAAATCTTTTCCTCTCTTTCTTTTTGCAAAATCATCAGGCTGTGTATCTTAGAACAAAGAACTGTCTTCATCAATCTTCTTCACAATCTTGTTGCACACAACCACCAGTATAAGTCCCACAACCGATTGGAAAAAGCTTACTGCCGCCGATGTGGAGAAGTCGCCCAGGCCTCTCATGGCTCTGTATACGTATGTATCAAGAACGTCTGTTGTTTCATAAAGTGCGCCGCTGTTGTTGGGCACATAGTAGAACAAACCGAAATCCGCTCTCATAATGTTGCCCACCGACATAATCATCATCATAATGATTGTGGGCTTAATCAGCGGAAGTGTGATTCTGAAAATTCGCTGACGGAAAGTTGCACCGTCAATATCAGCCGCTTCATAAATCTCGTTATCAATTCCGAGGATTGCTCCGTAATATATCAAGCTCGTGTAACCCACCGACTTCCACACATTTGCCGTGAGCAGAATCCCACGCCAGTATTGTGGTGACATATACCACGAAACCGGTTCATTGCCCATTGTCTGGTTAATCTCGTTCAAAACGCCCATATCATAGTCAAAAAGCGAAAGACCGATGAATCCCACAACAACCCACGAAACAAATCGGGGCAAAAAGAGCATACTCTGATACAGCTTCAAAAAATATCTCTTGCTCACAATGTCCATAAGAATTGCCACAAGAACCGAAACCGCCGCCACAAGAAAAATTGACACAAAATTATAAAACAAAGTGTTGAACACAATCCTTGAAGCATCATTTGAACCAAAGAGGTATTTGAAATTTTCAAACCCAACCCATTCACTTTCAAAAAAGCCCAGCTTTGGCTTAAAATCCTTGAAAGCAATCAGCGACCCCACCATGGGCGCATAAGAAAAAATCAAAAACCAGATAATTGCAGGTAACGCCAGCATTGTCAAAGCCAAAGTGTTGGTATGCTTTTTTCTCCTTTTCCTTTTCACAAGCTCAACGGTTGTTCCTGCCGAGCCAACACCTGTATGTATTTTTTTCATAACATCAAACTCCATTTCCGCAAAGTAATCTAATTGTCTTACCTTCATTATACTGTTTAAAGAAACACAAAGGCAATATCAAAAATAATGAAAACTTGTTGATTTTAACCAAAAACGGCTATCAATCCCATAATACCGCTATTCACAAATCAACAACGAGGTCAAAGTCTGCACATAAACCCGAACAAGAAAGTCGTTGGGATGGTTGATTCCGTTTCCGCTCATATCCGAATAACGCTTTTTTGACATAAGGAATTTATGCATCTCGGTCATGGGAGCAACAGCCACCCCTGCCCTTTCATTTTCAATTTCTCTCAGAACGGGTGTGAAGGTTTCAAGCTGATGCCTCGACCATTTTGAATCGGGATTGGGGAGAGTTGTTGCAATCAGAATAAATTCCGTATCTGGATTCGCCTGAGTTGCCGCCTCCATAATCTTCAGAATATTTTCCTTGTGCTGATTTGCATCAAGTTTCAAATCATTCATTCCAAAGCCGATAATCGCAAGGTCAGCTTTGTGTGCCGTAACCCTTTCTGCCGCTGCCTTAACACCGTCAGCGCTGCCCCAGCCTCCAACTGCGGTGTTTATATACTCAATTTTGCTCTTTGGATAGCTTTGTTCAAGTTTTTTCACAACAAGTTCGGGATAAATGGGCATATACGGTTCAAAGGCTCCGTCAAAATCTCCCGAAAATCCGCTTGCATCCGAGCCCTCTGTTATGCTGTCGCCATAAAAAAGCACTCGCAAGTTTTCACCCTTTTCAAGTTTTTCAATTGTTTTTTTCAGTTTGTTTCCTGCATAACAAATTTCAGGGCCGCGCCATGTGTCTTGGTGCTTGTATGTAACTGCATATTGATGGTCTGCATGAAAGCTGCCTCTTGCCCAGTTCACATATCTGCCTTCAGGCTTAATCCATCCGATTTCAAACATTCCGGGGTCTGTTGTATAAAACTCGTCATATTCCCACGCCTTCATTGACGAATTCGGAGTCAGGCAAATTGCGCCGTTCTTAACCACAAAATCCTTGCCCTCTTTGAACACCGTCTTTAAATCCGCTGACGTAACTGAAATAATTTCCGTTGGATTATACAAAAGGGGGGCAGGCTCCACCTCACCCGTGTCGGGATTGGGAAAAAAACAAATACTTTCGTTGCACATATTGTTGCCCTTCCAGATTGGGCGCAAATACTCATCAAGATTATAACTGCTCATAACATTTTCCTCCTTACGACAAATTGCCTTTTTTATTTCTGTATTCACTGGGCGACATTCCGTATTTTTTCTTGAACATAACCGTGAAATAACTCTGATTCACAATGCCCACATCGGAAATAAGCTCCTTGATGCTCTTGTTTGTTGAAACAAGCTGTTCTTCAACCACCTTCAAACGCATCTCATTGATTGCGTCCGAAAGCGAAATACCAATCATCTCTTTAAAAATTCTGCCAAGATAAGGTTTTGATATGCCAATTTCATCAGCAATCATACTGCGGCACAGAGCAGGATCTCCCAACCTTTCCTCAATAATTTCAAGAGTCTTTTTCACAATCATGGCATACTTATTGCCGTCATTTTCGCCGTGTTGCTCCTGAAGCTTTTCCGCAAGGTCGACAAAAAGGGTTCTTGCTTCATCCAACGACTTCAAGCCAAGGACATTGGGGAAATATGAACTTGTATCAAAATTAAAACTCATATCTTCACTGCGAATTTGTTCAACACATTGTCCGATTGCAAGATACAAAGCATAAATTGCCTGTTTGGCATCCTTGACACTAAGCTCACGCAAGCCGTTTATGAAGTTGTCAACCTGCGCCGCCAAATCCTCGTTGGGCGTCATGATATTATTCTTTATGCCGGAAATACCGTTTTCAATCCATACATCAGGCTCCTGAATCCGCTGGAACAGAAGGGTAAAATCAAGGAACATGGGTCGATTGTATATAAACATATACTCCGCAAGATTCGAAACCTCCATATAAATCTCACACAAATTCCCCACATCAGCGGTACTGCTCACATAGCAGGCAGGAACGATATTTATGCTTTTGAATTCCTCGCAACATTCCTGATATGCCTTGCGACATTTTGCAACATGATCAATTCCCGAATCGGTGAGCAAAAACAGAGCATAGTCCTCTTGTTCATATATTGCGTGGGCAGGCAGACATCTTCCAAAAATCTCCTCCACCCGATTCATCATGTTATACTTTTCGTGAAGCATAAAATTTTCATCATCTTTTTTGCCGAAATCCAACCTCACCAAAGCCACATTGGAGCCGGTTGTCTCACCAAGAACAGACCTGAGATATTCCTTGCACAAAGCAATTTCCTCGGTGGTGGGGTGCTGCAGGCAGGCAAGAATGGGTTTGTGACGGCTCAGGAAGTTGTCCCGGATGTCATTTTGCCGCATCTTTTCAATTTCCTTTGCACTTTTCTTTGCCGCCTTATAAATATTTCTGAACAGAGAAATCAATACAGCAAACAAAACAACAACCAGAATCAGCACAACATTAATCATCGTGAGGGTGCTTGTTTCAAAATTATACGTATTCAGTCGGTCTTCGGGAATCACGCTGAACATATCCGCATCCAGATGCTTGATTCTCTTGTGGGTGACAAGGTATTCCTGACCATAAAAAGACCGCATCGTCTTTTTTTCTTCAAGCCCCACATCAAACAGTTCAACAGGAAGCTCCTCCTGTCCGTTATCGCCGTAAAGGATTTCACCCGATGCCGAACGCACATACACCTTTCCGCTGTTGTCATTTTCAAAGCTCCTGAAAGTGTTTCCCAGAACATCATAATTAATGTCAACAATAATCACGTCATCCAGCAAACGGCTGTTCTTCATCATAATTCTCAAAACCTTACCGCTGCCGAATGTATCCGTCTGATAATCAGCCTTGTCCGCAAGAACAACAGTCTGCATCCCTTCCCAGCCATTCTTCAGAACCTCACGGGTTTTCCCATAAGGAAAATCGTTTAACTCAATATATGGTCTGGCTGTTGAAAAAACAGTTCCCATTTCACCGTTATATATGTGAATATTACTTATCTCGCTTGACATTTTTTTGTATGCCGACAGCTTCATAAAAATACGCTGCTGTTCAATAGGTGAAACCTCCGACTCTGACAATGCGAGAATAATTTCACTGTCCAGCTTGGAGGAAATCATCAGCTGCTTCACATTTTCAATAATCCCGTCAATATCCGTAATACAGTTGTCAAGCTCCCGATTGATTTGGTTATCGTATGTCTCCATTTTCTGACTGTCGGAAACAACAAACAAAGCAATCATCTGCACAACCATCAATGCAAAAATTATAACAAAAGGGAAAACATTGTTGTGCAAAAATTTTCTTGCTTGCTTCTTTATTTTTTCTTTCAACAAACCGTCACCTCTTTCAGAGTCATTTATACAAGTATAATTATACACTTGCCATATTCAAGTCGCAATATCAAGATTATCGAAAAATTGTTAAAAAGAGTTAAATTCACCTTTAACAGCTTGTTTTTTGCCATTTTATACCCGATTTCACCAAATTTATAGCAAATTCAATAAATTTGTTGCACTTTTAATATTGCAATCAAAACCCAATCGTCATATAATAAAAGTCAGAGGTATTCGGTGACATTTTGATATGCAAAAAGCTCATTGTATAATTTTTATAGTTAATATCAAAATTTTGTGACTTTACAATACCCAAATTTCTGATAAAATAAATGTACAAAACTCATTCAAGAAAGGAAGTAATCAAAAATGAAAGAAAAAGTAAAAGTTGGTTGGGTCGGCGTTGGCAGACGTGCCAATGGTATGCTCAAAAATATTTTTTCGGTTATGGACGATGTGGAAATCACAGCAATTTGCGACATCGACGAAGCAGGTCTTGAACGCGGCTTGAACATTATGCGTGAAAACAAGCTGCCCGAACCCATTCTCACAAAAAACTATGACGATATTTTAAACAATCCCGATATTGATGCAATTATCATAATGACTCCCTGGATGGGTCGTGTTGATTTGGCAATCAGAGCAATGCGTGCAGGAAAATATGTGGGCATTGAAGTTGGAAGTGCCTATGACCTTCAGGAATGTTTCAACCTTGTTGAAACATACGAAGAAACAGGCGTGCCTGTTATGATGCTTGAAAACTGCTGCTACGGCCGCCGTGAAATGATGGCACTCAACATTGCCGAGCAGGGTCTTTTTGGTGAAATTGTTCATTGCAACGGAGCTTATGCACATCACCTTGAGGACGAAGAACTTTTTAAAGAAATGGTTGTTGAACCAATCGGCACTGAAGTAACACATTACAGACTCCATGATTATATGCTGAGAAACTGTGACCAGTATGCAACACACGAATTCGGCCCCATTGCAAAGGTGCTGAAGTTAAACCGTGGAAACAAGCTTTTGACCATCAGTTCAATGGCATCAAAGAGCCGTGGACTCAAGCAATACGCAAAGGATAAGTTCGGACCCGATAACTACTATGCACAGATTGACTACAAGCAGGGTGATATTGTAAGCTCAAACATTCTTTGCGCAGGGGGCGAAACCATTCACCTCACCCTGGACACCACTCTTCCCCGTTCATATTACAGCCGTGAATTCACCGTCAGAGGAACAAAGGGTCTCTGCGCCGAAGAAAGACACAGCGTATACCTTGACTTTATGGAAGGCGGAGTTCAGAACATGGAAAACGAAGAAGAAATGTTCAAAACCTATGACCACCCCTTACATAAAGAATACGTTGAGCTTGGCGAAAAAGCAGGTCACGGCGGTATGGACTGGCTTGTTGGTCGTGCATTTATCGAAGCTGTAAAGAACGGCACAAACACCCCCATTGATGCATATGACACAGCACTCTGGCTGTCAATCGGCCCTCTTTCCGAAGCATCAATCAACAAGGGCGGTGCTCCCATCGAAGTTCCCGACTTCACAAAGGGCAAGTGGATTAACCGTGAACCCATCGTTGAAGGTAAATACTGCCTCGACAAGGTTTGTGTGGACAAAAATACAAAGATTTATTAATAAAAACAAAAAGGTTCCATAACAAATGTTGGGATTGGTTAACTTAGCCTGAGGCAGTTGGTTACTATGCGAATGTTATTGTCATTCTGAGCCAACGGCGAAGAATCTTTTGCCCCGGTATTTTCAAAAAAACAAAAAAAAAACGGAGTCTGAATCCTTTTGGGGATTCAGACTCCACTTTTATAAAACTTTCTTTTTTTATTATACCCTCAATGCTTTGCTCCCTAAGGACTTTACGAAGCAAAGCACCTGCCGATGTCATCCTGAGTGCTGGAGTGTTAAGGGGCTGTAGCAAAATGAAAAAGAACGGTTCGTCGGAAACCGCCGAACCCTACAAATTGTATCACGTGTGTAATGTGTATACAATATATGTAGGGGACGACCTTTAGGACGTCCCGAAAAAATCATTTTGCTACAGGCCCAACGTAAGATTGTGAAAAACGAGAGTTTTTCACTGATTGAGAAAACGCAAAGCGTTTTTACATCAAAATATTAGCAAAATCGAAGAATCTCATTGTCGCTGTCATCCTGAGTAAAGCGTCAGCGAAATCGAAGGATCTCATTGCTGCTGTCATCCTGAGTGAAGCGCCAGCGGAATCGAAGGATCTCATTTTAAGACGTTTCAACTTCGTCTGCGGCTTCGCTCAACATGACAATTTTGGGGCATCGTCTGCTTAGCCACCGGAAGAACATTTGTTGAATCTGACTCTTTGGGCTTAAAGCTCTATTCTTGTTGTCATAATACTGTACTGTCCCTGCTCCGCAAACCAGTGTGACATCATAACATCACCATCCGCAAGCTTGATTGCACCGGGCTGACCAAACTTCAAAAAGGAGAAAATCTCTGCCATATTTTTTGACTTAACCATTGGTGTTGCAGGCTCCCAGACAAGAGTTTTTTCAATAATATTCCACTTCTTTTCCGAGAAATCAACAATGCAGGCATAAATTCCGGGTCTGTCGGTATCACGGCGTATTGCGTGAAGAGCAAGTAGTCTTTCGCCTCCTATTGCACAAACCGACGATGCCTGACCCAAAACACCCGTGCTTTGGGGCTTTGTCCATGTTTTGCCGTTGTCATAAGATGCGGTATAGTGGTTTTCCAATCTCTCTCCGGTTTCAACATTTTCATTCCAGCCGATATTGATTATCGTACCCGATTCAAGCTGACAAAATCTCTGTTCATAGCAGGTAACATTATCACCATCAAATTCCATACAAACCGAATCGTCATTCCACGTTTTTCCTTGGTCCTCAGAACGGAGTGCTCTTCCGCACATTCTGCCGTGTGATTTGCCCTCCCAGTCGGGAAATCCCGTAATAGGGGTAATCCACGTGCCGTCAGCAAGCACCGTAATGGGTGCCGAGGCTTCAACATGAGGCCCCCAGGCACATTGAATCTTTTCAGGCTCGCTCCATGTCTTTCCGCTGTCCTCCGACACCGACCAGAACACAAAATCATCCAGAAGCCCGCCAGTTTCAGGGTTGCCGAGGGGCAAATCGGGGTTTCCTCTGTAAAAACCATATCCCACAGCGATAAGTCTTCCATCAGGCAGACATACAGCCTTTGCACAATTGCTGATTGGCATCCCCTCTTTGCTGAAATCAAACAGCTTTTGCGGCTCGCTCCATATTGCGCCCCCGTCTTTGCTAAACGAAATATAACATATTTTATCAATACTTTCAAAAGCCTCGCCGATTGAATAAATCACAGCCAACTCACCATTCTTCATTTCACAAACAAAAGGGAAAGCACACTGGCGACTTCTGAGCTGGGGCAGAGGATTTTCATATACTATTGAGAAATTTTTAACTTTCATATTTTCACAACCTTTCTGTATGTTACAGTTATCTTATCACACAGAACAGGCTTGTGTAAATTGAATTTTTTGCTGATATTTTTCAAAAACTGTCCAAAAATTCACATACGCATAATCTCAGGTGAAACCCCGTAATATTTTTTAAATGCCTTATAAAAAGTGTTATACTGCCTGTATCCCACCTTTTCGGCAATCCCACTCAAAGACAGCTCCGAATCCAGAATCAGTTCCTTTGCATACACCATCCTCTGGTTAAGCACAAGGGAACTGAGAGGAACACCAAAAATATCCTTTATAATGCGTGCCGTATTCCTCTCGCTCATATGCAAAATTTCTGCAACAGAGGCAAGAATCTCGTTCTCATTGCAAAAACGTGATATGTAATCCCCCACAACACCTCTGAGCTTTTGTTTGTAAAGAGTTTCATTCACGTCGCAAACATTTTCATTTATAACATCATTCTCTGTTCCCGAAATATCTTCAGCAACAGCCATAAGCAACATCCCAAAAATAATCTTCAGTTTATGGGCCGAACTTCTTGACCGTCTTATCCCGATTATACGATTAATACAATCGGCAACCGTACTGTTTTTACATAAAGAAACGCCTTCCATACAGCCCAATATGCCGTTATAATACCGATATTCCGACGATGCCGAATTTGCTTTTGGCAAAAAATTCAACGAGAACAAAAATGCATACTTTTCCGCATCAACATTTTTTGTTGAATGAAAACAGTTGGGCGGAATAATAACATATTCACCTTCATCAACGGTATCCGACTTGCCGGCCGTTCTTATTTGCATCGACCCGCTCTGCACATACTGCAACTCAAAAACAGAATGAAAATGCATCTCGCATCTGCTGTCCTCAATAAATTCGTTTGAATCAATAACCGAAAGCATCATATCACCGATATTTATATCAAAGGTATCAGGCTTCCAGTCCGAAATCTTCGCCATACCGTTTCCCCCTATTCTTCAAGCTCTCTGCCGTTTCTGGCATCAAAATGAAGAATCTGCCCTGATTCCAGCACAATCTGCCACACGGGAATGGCAAGAATATTCCGATAACTTTCTTCTGTTCTTCCTATATAATATCCGTGCTTGACGCTGATAATCCTGTGAACCACATTCTCATCAAGATTTTTGCTCTTTAACAGCCCCACCAGAACTCCCTCAATATTGGGATAAACCTCTGAGCTTTCCGCAACCTCCAGTGCAGAAATGATATTTTTACCACCAATTGCGGTAACACCGTTCTTTGTCACATCAAAAGACATATATGCATCAAAGAACTCAGCATCATTATGTTTAACCGTGAATATGGCCTTTTTGCCTTCGGAAATCTGATTGACACCGCTGAAATAGTATGCCTCTTCCATAATTCCCAGCCTTTTCATTTCTTCACGGCACATACTTTCAATCTTTTCATTTGAATATTCCTCAACAGGAGTGCCAACACTCTTTTTTCTGTAAACAAATTCGTCACCATTGACAAAAAGAGTGCCAAGGCTGCTTTCAAACATTCTGTCGCCTGCTTCAACATAAGCCTCGCCAAGAAAGACCATCAGCATTTCATCAGAACTGCCAAACATTTTTTCCAGATAATAGTTATTGGCATCAGGTGTTTTGGGAAGCTCAAAATCATCAGGAAGATAGATTCTTTCTTTTTCAAGAATCTGTGAAACATCAGCCGCCATCGCAAGACGTTCTTCACGCTCGTGTATCTCCGCATTATAAATCATATATCCCATAAAAATGTTCGCAATCAGCAATATGACAATAAAAACCGTTTTCAGTCTGCTCAAATCCATGGCTATTCCCCCTTGATTTCCCAAACCGGCGGAGTCTCTTTTCCATCGCCTTTGATTTCATAAACAAGGCTGCTGCCGGTTATTTTTTTGCAGGATTTGTTTTTTTCGCAAAAATCGTCAACCGCCGTCAGAACATCATCACAAACCGCTTCCGATTCCAGTTTTTCAACCGTTTTGACGTTGATTCTGTATTCTGCAAGGATTCCGTTCTTTATAACAGCTTCAACTGCTGCCTTGTTGCCAAATTTCACGCGCAGGTTATCAACAAAATAATCCATCTTGATTCGGATTTCCGACAAATTGCTCATATCAGGATATTCAACAATCCGCAATGATGCAAAATTCTTTTCATTTCCCACTCCGCTTACCGCAAGGATGTTCCGGGTAAGGGTTGAAACGCTCTCAATAACAGAATATGCATCCATCTGGGTTTTTCCCGACACCAGCATGGAAACACCGTCATTTTCGCTCAACGCCTTGTATTCAATCTGACCCGTTGGCCGTACACTTATTGTCCCCGTCTCACTGACAAGAATAAGCTTCCCTTCACTGTCGGCATAACGTCTGATTGTGTTTGGATTGTAACCAAAGGCACTAATCAGATTAACCGAAAACTCGCTTGTCTGATTAAATTTAATCCCATCCCTGTAATTTGCGGGAATTGCCGATGCGACAAGATTTGCCTTTCTTTCACCAACAGGAAGCATTATCATCGAATCAAGAATCAGACTATGCCCGTCCTCTTTGTCAAGGTTGAGTTCATATGCAAAAACCGAATTCTTTTCTGCACCTTCGCTGATTTTTTTTGCAACCTCATCAAAAATCTTGTGCTGAACCCTGCACATAACCGAAAAAACATCCTTTGTATCATGGGCACGCACAAAAGCCTTCACGTTGTCACTCTTTGCATCGGGAACAAAAATAACCTCTGAATATTTCTCCGCATTTGCTTCAAGTCCGCTTTCAAAAGCATTCAAAAGCTGTGCTTCAAATGCCGAATTCCGTGCGCATCCAAACTTGACATACAATCCGTTTCCGTCAAGAGCTTTTTTCCAATCCTCTTCGGTATTCTTCACATAGCCCGATGCAGATTGCACGTGCATATCTTTAATTCCCATTTCAATCATTTTGATAATCTCGCCATAACCTTCCTCAGAAGCCCCGAAAACGTATCTGCCTTGGGAATGTTTCAGCATAACAAGTTCTGGTGCAGCCAACCGCCAATATTTGTTTTCAACATTCTCTTTTTCAGCATCCGGCTGAGTCTTTGACGCATCACTGCCCCAAAAAACACCGTTAGGAGCACTTTCTCCCCGATACAGTTCAACAACTCTCATCATGCAATGAACACAGCAAACACAAAGGACAACAATCAGAATTGTTTTTCCCTTTTCAATCAATGTCTTTTTTTGACTGCGTGTAAGAATTTTCACCGCACAAACCTCACTTTCCTGAACCTGTGGAACAAAGTGGCTTCGCCACTCGCCTTGCGGCGGTGGAAGATTGACCGCTTTGTTTGCCCCTGTGCATTTCGGCAAAGCCGAAAATTTTGCACGGGCAAATTAAATTTTGTTTTTATATAATGGAAAAGACACAAATTCTTATTATACAAACAAGGACGACCTTTGGCCGTCCTTGAGAAATTGCAAATCCGTTATGCATCACGACCTGCAATCCAAACCGCAATTATGCAGACAAGGACTTAATCAAGTCAATGATGTTATAATTATATTTTGTCAGAGACAGCTTCATAAGCTGAACTTTTTCACCGTTCACCGCACGCACCAGAATGGTGTTTTCGCCATCACCGAGATTCACCGTACCCATAAACAGTCCCGATGTTCCGATTGTAACTTCTGCACTGGTCTGAACATTCTGTGATTCACCGTTCACGTCAACAAACTCGGTTGCATTATAAACCTTTTCATAAAGCCCCGTTTGAGGGTTATATCCGTATAACGTCACCACCGTGCCGCCCATTCCGTAGCCCGAAATAATATAAGTCGAATTGAAAGTTGAATCCTTTTGGTTTTCAGGTTTTGTTATGCTGATAAGATCCGAAGTGGTTCCTGTCACGTCTGCCGAAATGGTTTCGGGCGATGCAAAAACACCTATGCTGCATACCAGCAAAATCACCGATACCAAAAAAAGCGAAAATATTCTTTTCATAAACAGCCTCCTTGTCAAAAAATCTTTTCCGATGTAATCATTGTCGTGTAAACGGCAGAATGCCGTTTTAAGCGGAATATCTTCCGCAACTTTCAAGCTATTGGCTTGAAAGCCACGCATGATTGCAATAGTGTCGCTCTTTGAAAACTGCAGTTTTCAAAGGAGTTTGCGATATATCGCAAACTAAAAACGCAAAGCGTTTCACCGACTACTATTATAATGAACGTGTCGTATGGGAAAACATTTTTAATGTTTTCCCGAGCCAAAGTCGTGCTTTGGCAAGGAATTTGCAAAACAAATTCCCGACACTTCATTGCAACGTAGTCCTCGAAAATTATTTTCTTAAAATAATTTTCATAGCGGCAAATGCATTGCCGCTGTGAAATAGCGTCAC
>JAZRMZ010000113.1:0-11158 GCA_045647905.1 Clostridia bacterium | reverse complement strand
TTCCTATAATATATATTATTTTTTTCTAACACATGTATCAGAGTACTTTTGTTGTAATCCGTATAAAATTTCGAGTTTGGATCACTTCGAACATCTATAACACAATTAATCTTATACCGTTTCAAAACTTTAATAAACTCAACTATCTCAAAACAAGAATAACCAATTGTATAAATTTCTTTTTTCATACTTTTATCACTCCTTTTCATCATATTTCGACATAAATCGACTCGTGTCAAGTCAGTGCAAAAAATTATATTTGGCTAATCACATACTGTATAAACAAATCAAGCAAAGCTACAAACATACAGAAAATTGCACTTATACGAAAGAAGATAAGTTCAAATTTTGTACCACATATTTTCTTACATATTCCAAAATTAAGTACACAACCTATAAAGCCTAAAATCCATCCCGGTATATACCAACCCATATCTCCAACAACACCAAAATCGAAACTAATAAAATCTAATAAAGAGATAAATTTCACCAAAATAAGTAATGTAATAATCACAGAAACAATCTTAGCAATTATTTTTAATGCTTTTTTCATGGCTACACTCCTTCCAATGGCTTGACAATCTGACGAGGCTTTTTTCTCGACAACATCCGACACTCTTTGCATTGCCACATATAAGGTTTAGATGCTGTTCTTTTTTAATAAATCGCCAGAACCCAAATCACAATCAGGTGCAGAGGAAAGTATAAATAAAAAAGATATTTGAGATTTGCGCTGCCCCGTTTGCCGTTATATAATGCAAGCAAGGGCAAAGCAAGGAACGAATACCATTGAACACCGCCGTAAAGCGCCGAAAGCACAAGCATGGCACATCCAAGCCCTGCCAGTTTGCTCCACTTATTGGGCATAATAAATGCCGCAACGGGGAGTGCCACCCCGTAGATTCCGTAATCCACCGAAAACCGCCATTGTTTCAACACAACGGGCAAAACACGGGTGACTCCAAGCACAAAAACGCCGCAGGCAAAAAACAAAATCAAGCTTTTTGGGTTTTTGTTTTTCATCAGCCCGTCCCATGAAAAGCAAAGAATCGCCGACAGAAAAAACGTCACAAGAATATATTGTTTAAGAGTCCCTGTCATAAAAAAGGCCACAACCTGGAACACCGCCGCAGTTCCGCCCAGAATCAGCAGATAGCGACTTTTGTTTTTGGTATATCTGCAACCTTCGGCAATCATATAGGCAAAAATCGGAAGTGCAAGGCGACCAATCACCCTCAGCCACATAACCGTGGGGAAAAGATACGCCCCGATATGGTCAAAGGTCATTGCAACAAGAGCAATGAGCTTCAGTTGATTATTGGTGAAAATTTTTCTTTGGTTCATTTTTTTATTATCCTTTTATATACTCAATCAAATCATAAATCTGATTCTTGTCGGTAAAATCACCGTATGTTTCGCAAAGCTCAATCAGGAGCTTTTCCATTTCGGTTGGATTCTTTTTGCCGCTCATAACTTTTTTGAGCATCCTGATTGCTGTACGGTCAGCAAAATTCATTTCTTCAAGAATCATCCTGCCCATAAAATTGAACACCCTTGCATTTTCAGGAAGCCCCGCTTTGAAGTTCTTTTCCATAACCTCGCCGTCATAATATTCCCGACAGTCAAGGGGGGTGATGCCTGTTGAAAAAATGGCAATTTTCTTATCTGCAAGTTTGCTGAAATTCTTTGTAATCAGGGCAATGCCTGCAATCATTTCGGCATAAAGACCTCCGCCGTAAACAATGTTGTCATATTTCAGAAGCTCATCAATTCCCGTTTTCTTCGCTTCAACTGCGTCACAGCCAAGCTCCTCCGCAATCCATTGGGCATAAGCCTTTGTGGCACCGTATTTTGATTTATATACAACAATTGTACTCATAATGCAACACTCCCATTGTTTTGTTTATTTTGTTTTGCCCTTGTTTTGAGGTATCTGACACCCCAGCTGTACACAAATATAGAACCGTACATCACAACAGTTGCAACAGCCAGCCTGCCCCAAACGGTGAGGTCAAGAAGTTTCAGCAAATCATTCCTCAATAAATACAGAAGCAAAATATGATACAAATATATGCTGTATGAAGTGTCATTAATAACCTCCGATAGCTTCACAATAAGCGGAAGCCTGTCTGAAAGCCTCTGAAATGTTCCGTAAAGAAACACAATTGCACAAAAAACAAAAATCAGCTTCATCAGCTCAGCGCCGTAATAAATATATCCCGGAACCATTTGAAGATACAAAAACCGTATATGCACAACAGCCAGAACAACAAAACATACAAAGCACAGCAGGTACAGCCAACCCCAATTCCTCAGTTTTTCATATAGTTTGCACTTTGAGAAAAACATTCCAAAAACAAAGTAGAAAATATATGTTCCAGCAAACCTGTCAACATACGGAATATGAACAAACTGAATCATAACCACCGTAAAGATGAGCGAAAGCACCGTAACCGCTTTGGGGAAACGCTCAAAAACCTTTTTCAAAAGAGGGAACACCGCATAAAGCTGAACCGCAATAACAATATAATAGCAATGGGCAACCAGCGTTCCCAGAAAAATGTACCCCGGAAGATATTTTGGCTGTACCCAGCCCTTCCACCACAAATACACAAAATAAACAAGCACACAAACCACATATGGCAGCACAAGTTTTTTCAGTCGGTTCATATAAAACTTCTTTACGTCAATTGATTTTTCGCCGTACTTGTTGTGAAGCTTCAAACCACTTAGAAACAAAAAGGCAGGAACGGCAAAGCAAAGTATTCTGTTTATAACAAAAACCGTCAAATATCTGAATGTTCCGTAGCTCCACAAATCCATGGGTTCAACCGTCAGATGCACCGCCACAACACACAGGCAAAGAAAGGCATTCATTACCGAAATCTCTTTTAACTTATTAATTTTTACCACTCCTTTTCCTTAAATCTCGTTGCCCCAAGGCAACATATCGAGTGTCTTGACACATATCGAATCCTTCAGGATATATCGAAAATCTCCCAAGAGATTTATATCGACGTTGAAAGCGTAAGCTGCGCCACGCTTTCAACATGATGAGTTCTTGCAAATAAGTCCACAGGCTGAACCTTTTCGGTCTTATAGCCCAAATCCTCAAGAATCCGCAAATCTCTGGCAAGGGTTGAGGGCTTGCATGAAACATAAACAATCCGTTTGGCTTTCTGTTTTGCAACGGTCTTCAAAAGGCTCTCCTCACACCCTTTTCGGGGCGGGTCAAGAATAACCACATCAGGCTTTTCGCCCTTGAGCTTTGGTGCAAGCTCCTCGGCAGTTCCGCAATGATATTCCGCATTTTCAATGCCGTTGAGTCTTGCATTTTCCTTTGCATTCTCAATCGCCTGAGGCACAACCTCAATTCCAACAATCTTTCGGGCTTTTTCCGCAAGATACTGCCCGATTGTTCCGATACCGCAATACAAGTCCCAGACAACCTCATTGCCCGTAAGCCCTGCAAATTCCGCCACCTTGTCATACAAAACCTTTGTCTGGGCATTATTCACCTGATAAAAGGAAAGGGGCGAAAGCTTGAATCGGCAATGCCCGATGCTGTCTGTGAGATAATCCTCACCCCAAAGGGTTCTGAACCGTCTGCCGAGAACCACATTTGTCCGTTTTTCGTTATAATTGTGAATAACCCCCGAAAGCCCCTGAACCTTTTCACGCAGAATTTCAACCAATTCCTTTTCGTGGGGAATCACCTCGGTTCTGGTCACAATACACACCATAACCCCCGAATCTCCGCATCGGGTGTAAATATGCCGAACACACCCCGAATGTTTTTCTTCATTATATGGCTCAATTCCGCATTTGGTCATCCACTCACGCACTGCCCCAAGAACTGCGGGATTTTCTTCACCCTGAATGATGCATCTTTCAACATCAATAACTCTGTGGCTGTGCTGTGCATAAATTCCGATTCCATCCGATGTAACGGGGAACTGACCCTTGTTCCGATAACCCTTGCAACTCTCACATCCCAAGGTCATTGGAACATCAATCTCAATCTTTCCGATTCTGTTTATGCAGTCCTGAACGTGCTGACGTTTGAACTCAAGCTCCTTTTCATACTCCACATTCCAGAAGCGGCATCCGCCGCACTTATAAAAATACTCACACTCTGCTTTTATGCGATGCTGCGAGGGCTTTATTACCTCCAACAGCTTGCCGTAGGCAAAGGACTTCATCACCTTGACTATAATAACACGCACAACCTCGCCCACAAGGGCATAAGGAACAAACACAGCCATACCTTCGGCTCTGCCAACACCATCACCCTCGTCGGTTGTACCCGTAATTTCAATTTCAAAAATATCGTTTTTGTTCATACTTTTCAAATTCCTCTCAGGTCTGCAAGCACCTTCAGATTGCGCTGAAGAACAGCCTTTCCTCTCCAACTGAAAGCGTATTTTCCGTATTTTTCCTTGAACTCTCTGTTGCTCAAAGTTTCCACATCTTCGGGCTTCAATTCTCTGATTCTGTCGGTCAAAAATTCGGGTATTGCCGTGGTTTCAAGCCCCGAATTATGAGGGCAAACCTCCTGACAAACATCACATCCCCAACAAAGACCCTTTTCCTTAATCATTATCTTTTCATCTTCGGTCAATTCGCCCCTGCGCTGAGAAATCTCGGAAAGGCACTTTTCAATTTCAAATCCGTTCTCACTCAAAGCCCTTCCCGGGCAACGACTTATGCAGGCACCGCACAAAAAGCAGTTTTTTTCAAGGGGCGTATCGGATTCAATTTCAAGATTGTGTACCACCTGACCTATAAAAAAATACGAGCCGTATTCTGCGTTTATAAGCATCCCGTTTTTTCCAAAGAACCCAAGCCCTGCCTCAAAAGCGGCTTTTCGGTCATCCAGCCCACCCTTGTCCACATGAACAAGAACCTCCGTTGCACCCAAGTCCACCAAAAAGTCCGAGAGCATTTTCAGTTTTTCCTCGCCCACAGTATGATAATCAATACTGCGTGCATACATGGAAATATTCCCCTGCTCACCCTTGACGTAATACGGAAAAAGTGCCACAACCGAATTCTTTGAAAATCCGATTTTGTTGATTCCCAGAGTTTTCGCAAACTCTCTTATTCTCTCCTTCATCACAGCTCAATTCGCCATTGCAGAGCCTTTGCAAGTGTAATTTCGTCGGCATATTCCAATTCTCCGCCCACAGGAACACCGTGAGCAATCCGAGTCACCTTAACCCCAAAGGGCTTCAGCAGCTTTGAAATATACATGGCAGTTGTTTCACCCTCAAGATTGGGATTTGTTGCCATAATAACCTCACGGACTTCGCCGCCCGTCACCCTTGACATAAGCTCCTTGATTTTTATGTCATCGGGGCCAACATTGTCCATGGGTGAAATTGCACCGTGGAGAACATGGTAAGTCCCCTTGAATTCATTGGTCTTTTCCATCTGAACCACATCACGGGGATTTTCCACAACGCAAATAACACCCTTGTCACGGGCAGGATTACTGCAAACCGAACATTCGTCCCTGTCGGAAAAATTCTGGCATATTTTGCAGTAGGTTATCTTCCTTTTTGCATCAACAATGGCATTTGCAAACTTCGCCGCCTTTTCTTCGGGCAAGTTCAGAACATGATACGCCAGTCGCTGTGCGGTTTTACTGCCTATTCCGGGCAGCTTCCGAAATTCATCTATAAGGTTCTGAAGGGGTGAAACATAATAATCCATTTTTCAAAAATCCTCTCCCGTGGCAGAATTTTCTTCTGCCCCATTGTAGCACAAAAGACCCGCCCCAAAGTGCAATGTCGTCAACTCAATCTCGTCATGTTGAGCGAAGCCGCAGGCGCAGCGGAAACATCTCTTGTTTCAGTTCCTTTGGCTCCGTTTCACTCCACTCAGGATGACATTAACGAGCGAAGTGTTTTACATGTTTCGCAAATCACCGACATTACCCCAAAAACGGGCAGATCTTTTGTATTAAATTACAGAAATTTCTATTTATTCAAAGTAACGTTTGCTGTTTCTGCATCAAATCCAATCTTGTAGCCAATTGCCTCAGCCATAGCCTTGATTGGAGCATAAGTTCTCCATTCTTCTTCGTTTTTGAAGGGAGCTGCTTCCATTTCGGTCTTGCCTTCTTCACCTTCTGCCGACATATAGAACAAAAGTGTGTTGTTGAGCTGCATAATAACCATTGCGCCTGTTTCCTGATTTGCACCCATAACCATCTGTTCCTTGTCGGACCATGTAACCTGATAGCCTGCTGCTTCAAGGATTGCTCTGATGGGAACAAAAATCACGCCGTCCTTCTGTTCAATTCTGCCCAATCCGCCTGCAATTGCAACTGCGTTGCCGTCAATCACGATTGCATCCTTTTTAATCACTTCATAATCAAGAACAACTTCTTCAACAGCTTCAGACTCTTCTGCTATTTCCTCTGTTGCTTCTTCAGCAACCTCTTCTGTTGCAGCTTCTTCGGTTGCTTCTTCGGTTGCTTCCTCAGTTGCAGTTTCTTCTGTTGCAACTTCCTCTGTTACAGCTTCTTCAGCAGCATCTTCGGTTGTTGCTTCTGCTTCATCTGCCGCAGGAACTTCTTCTTCGGTTTCTGAAATTGGCATAACATCGCCCTGAACTTCTTCAACAATGAGCATATCGTCATCAACAACAGCCTCATCAGCCGCAAAAGCAGTCATTCCTGACGCCAGCATACATACAACCATAACACTTGCAAATAATTTTTTCATAATACATTTTCCTTTCTGATGTAAAAATTAAATTCCCGCCAACGCCTTGAGAGTTGCAGACTTGTCAATCTTTTCCCAGGGAAGGCTTATATCTGTACGGCCAAAGTGACCATAAGCAGCAGTTTGTTTATAAATGGGACGTCTCAAATCCAGCATTTTGATAATTCCGCTGGGAGTCAGGTCAAAGACCTTGCTCACAAGCTCCGAAATTTTTTCTTCGCTGATTTTTCCCGTTCCGAATGTGTCGATTCTCAGTGACACAGGCTCCGCCACACCGATTGAATAAGCAAGCTGAACCTCACATGACTTTGCAAGGCCTGCAGCCACAACATTTTTCGCAACATAGCGTGCCGCATAAGCCGCCGAACGGTCAACCTTTGTGGGGTCCTTGCCCGAAAATGCACCGCCGCCGTGACGTGCATATCCGCCGTAGGTATCAACAATAATCTTTCTGCCGGTATGTCCTGAATCACCCTGAGGGCCGCCGATAACGAATCTTCCTGTGGGATTGATGAAAATCTTTGTTTCGGAATCCATAAGCCCTGCCGGAATAATTGCACGGATAACCTCACGTTCAATATCCGCTCTCAGCTGTTCCATTTCAACCGCTTCGTCGTGCTGGCTTGAAACAACAACGGCATCAATACGTTTAACTGTTCCGTCTTCGTTATATTCAACAGTAACCTGAGTTTTTCCGTCAGGTCTGAGATATGTCAATGTTCCGTTTTTTCTCACCTCGGTGAGACGTCTTGCCATTTTGTGTGCCAAATCAATTGCCATGGGCATATAGCTCTCGGTTTCATCACAGGCAAAACCAAACATCATTCCCTGATCACCTGCACCGTGACCTTCGCCGTTGTCGTCAACACCCATTGCAATATCTGCAGACTGCTTGTCCAAAGCACAGATAACACCACAGGTATCGCAGTCAAAACCATACTTTGCTCTGTCATATCCAACTTCACGAACAGTTTCACGAACAATGTTCTGAACATCAATATTGGCAGAAGTGGTGATTTCGCCAACAACCACAACAAGACCCGTTGTGACCGTAACCTCACAGGCAACTCTCGCCTGAGGGTCATGGGCATAAATCGCATCAAGAACCGCATCCGAAATCAGGTCGGAAATTTTGTCGGGATGTCCTTCGGTTACAGATTCCGATGTGAATAACTTCTTGTAACTCATTTCGTCTTCCTCCTATATTACGGCGGCAAAAAGCCGCACCAAAACTCTTAATCCAAACAGGCTGAACACACTTCACCTATTTTACAACATTATACCCCAAAATTTTAACAATGTCAACCTCAAAGACCTTATATTTCATTAAAAACTTACATTCCCTTGAAATAATTGGTTGACATTGCGGAAATTATAGATTAAAATAACTATATGAAGCTAAAAAAGGAGTTGATTTTATGTCAGTTGATATTAATGCCCTTTTCAAAATCGGATACGGACTTTACGTTGTGACCTCAAAAGACGATACACGCCACAACGGACTTATCGTAAACACAGTAACACAGCTCACCAACACACCCAACCGTGTTGCCGTGACCGTAAACAAAGCAAATTATTCCCATGATGTCATAAAGAAAACAGGAATAATGAACGTATGCTGTCTTTCGGAAGAAGCCCCCTTTTCGGTGTTCCAAAACTTTGGTTTTCGAAGCGGAAAGGATACGGACAAGTTTGCAGATGTTCCCTTCTGGACTTCAGAAAACGGACTGGCTGTTCCCTCACAGTACGTCAATGCATTTATTTCGCTGAAGGTTGAACAGTATATTGACTTCGATACCCACGGAATGTTTGTTTGCACTCTGACAGATGCAAAGAACATAAACAGCGTTCCCACCATGACCTACACATATTATCAGGAAAACGTAAAGCCAAAGCCTCAGCCCCGGAAGAAAAAAGGCTTTGTGTGCAAAATCTGCGGATATGTCTACGAGGGCGACACCCTTCCCGCCGACTTTATCTGCCCCCTCTGCAAGCACGGAGCAGATGATTTTGAAAAAATAAAATAAACCCAAGAGAATGTAAAAAAGCAATATCATTAAGTTAAGAATCTCACCACTTTATGTAAAGAACCACCAAAAAAACCATACCCCACAACGGCAAAACACCGTATGGAGTATGGTTTTTTTAACCTGCTTCAACAATCCCGTCTCTTTTCGCCACAAGCAAAGTCACAGCTTCGCCAACCTTTATACCGTGGCTTTCAAGGCACAGCTTTGTGGTCTGATAAACAAGTTCGGGATAATTGTTTTCCCGACTGATGTGACCGAGAACAACCGTTTTGGTTCCGCTTTGCACCAAATCCCTTGCGGTCAGAGCCGCATCATCGTTGCAAAGATGCCCCAAATCACTTTTGATTCTTCGTTTCAGTTCATAGGGATATGTACCTGCTTCAAGCATAAATAAATCATAATTGGATTCCAGAAGCACAATTCTGCTGCCCTTCAGCTTTTCAAAAATTTCTTCTTTCATAACCCCAATATCCGTGGCAACAGCCACCTTGTCATCCTGGGCGAAAAAAACATAACCCACGGGATGCGACGCATCATGGGGAATTTCAAAGGGTTGCACGGTTATGTCCCCGATTTTGAACGAAAGTGTTTCATCAAAAATCCGCCTGCATCCGTCGGGAATCTCACCCACCGCCTTTGCCATTGCAGACCATGTGCCATATGTGGCAAAAACCGGAACGTTGAACTTTCTTGCAATAACTCCAACACCCTTTATGTGGTCGGTATGCTCATGAGTTATAAGCACAGCATCCAAAGCTGACGGCTGAATGTTTATCTCTGCAAGACAACCTTCCAGAGTTTTTCCGCTTATTCCGCAGTCAACAAGGATTTTTGTATTTTCGCTGTATATAATTGTTGAATTTCCTTTACTGCTGCTCCTGAGAGCACACATTTTCAGTTCTGCCACTTCTTCCGCCCTTCTTTTCATAGGAAAACCGCATCAATTTTACTTGATGCGGTTAAATTTTATGCAATAACAGCACTTTTTCCCTTTTCGCCGTCCACACGCCTTGTAATCTGAGCACCGAGACCTCTGAGCTTCTTTTCAAAATCCTCATAGCCACGGTCAATATATTTTATGTTATATATCTCCGTAACGCCCTCAGCCATAAGCCCTGCAATAACCAATGCCGCACCTGCACGCAAGTCCGTTGAGGAAACAGGCGAGCCTGTCAGCCTTCCGCCACCTTCAATAACGGCAATTCTGCCGTCAACCGAAACATTTGCACCCATTCGGCGAAGTTCTTCAACATATTTAAAACGATTGTCCCAGACATTTTCGGTCACAATACTCGTTCCCGTTGCCGCAGTGAGCAAGGTGAGTATCTGAGGCTGCAAGTCGGTGGGGAATCCGGGATGAGGCATTGTTTTCACGTTTGCCTTTTTGAATTCGCCCGAACTGCGAACACGCAAACTGTCGTCAAGTTCTTCAATCTCAATTCCCATTTCAAGGAGCTTTGCCGAAATGGAATCAAGGTGTTTGGGAATAATATTCTTTATCAGAACGTCTCCGCCCGTTGCGGCGGCAGCAATCATAAACGTTCCTGCTTCAATCTGATCGGGAATAACAGCATAATTTCCGCCGTGAAGTGACTCAACACCCTTAACCTTAATCACGTCGGTTCCTGCACCCTTGATGTTGGCACCCATGGAGTTCAGGAAGTTGGCAACGTCAACAATGTGGGGTTCTTTTGCGGCGTTTTCAATAATTGTCTGTCCTTTTGCCGTTGCAGCAGCAAACATAATGTTTATTGTTGCACCAACCGACACGGTATCCATATAAATGCTTGCACCGTGCAGGTCATCGGCAGTTATATTAACAATACCTCCGGCTTCAACCGAATATTTTGCACCAAGAGCTTCAAAGCCCTTCAGGTGCAGGTCAATGGGACGTACACCAAAATCACAGCCGCCGGGCATAGCAACCCTTGCCTGTCTGAATCTGCCCAGAAGCGCACCCATAAGATATGAGGAGGCTCTGATTTTTCTGACCATCTCATAAGGAGCCTCACAATGCTCAAGTTTTGTGCTGTCAACCTTGAGAACTCCTTTGTCAACAAATTCGGCACGTCCGCCCAGCTTGTTTATAATATCAACAAGAACATAAATATCGCTGACAAGAGGAACATTTTCAATAACGCAAACGCCATCAACAAGCAGCGTTGCGACAATAAGAGCAACAGCCGAGTTTTTTGCGCCGCTGATTTCAACTTCACCTTCGAGCTTGGCACCGCCGAGAATCACATACTTCTCCATTGTTTCACCAACCTAAAATTCTCATTTGTTTAACCGAAAATAATGTTTTTCACAAATTCGCTATCTACCAATTTAATATTGTAACACAAAAATAATTCAAAATCAATCCCTAAATCAACTTTTTTATATTTTCTTTTATTA
>JAZRMZ010000112.1:0-3224 GCA_045647905.1 Clostridia bacterium | reverse complement strand
AACCCCGTACCAACAATCTCACCCACAACCGCAAACAAAATCTTCCCCCTTGATGCACGATAGAAAACGCCCGACAAAAACGCACCAAAAACTGCCCCCGTCAAGGCAATTGGCGGAATCGCCATAGTTGTCATTCTGATTACCCCAATGAGAGTTGCACAGAGCAGCGACCACCAGGGACCCAGCAAAACCGAACACACAATGTTGATAAAATGCGCCATGGGGCACATCCCCTCAAACCTCAACACGGGAGAAATCACAACCCCCAAAGCCACAAGCATTGACAAAACAACAGATTTCAAAAGTCTTTTTGAATTTTTCATTTTCTTTCCTCTTTTCGTAAAAATAATTTACGAAAGCATATCACCTTCGCACGGTCGAGAATCACTTTTCTCCTCTCACCCCGAAACACGGGTTCCCATCGCAGAACATCAGGATACCAAGCGCTCCCTTGCCACCCTCAAAAATACACCTCCATTTTTGAATTTATGGACAAAATTGAATTTTTTCTTTGCAAAAAGAAAACGGATAATCCCGATTTGGAATTATCCGTAAAAAAGCAAAGCAAACTATGACTTCCTACGGCGGCATTATCCGCATCAGGTTAAAGGGTCGAAGTTTGATTACTTCCTCTCAGCCGAGCACACTCAGCTCCCCTACACAATTTATTATTCAATTTTTCTGTATTATACCTCACATTGTTCAGGTTGTCAATATAAATTTTATAAAATCCTTGTATTATATAAATATACCCTTATATATAACTCTCAAACTCCGACTTGAGCGTATTGTATGGGGGCAAAACCTTTTCAGGCTTTGCCCCCGTCACATCAGTTAATTATCATTTATTCTTTGCTTCCCACTCGTCACAAACGAAAACGCAAAAACAATTCTTAAAATCAAATCCCAATATGCAAGACTCACATTATCAACTTAATTTGCCAATCCATCGATTATCGGCGAAGATACCGCTCCAGCAATAATCATTGTTACAATAAAGAACGGTATCGCTGTCAATAAATACAAAACATTCAGTTTAAAAAGGTCCCATAACTTTCTTGGCAAAACATCATAAAAAACCTGAATACTCGGTTGTTCCGGATTTCTTTTATTAACACCCTTTCCTGGTTTTGAATAATTATTGAAAAACACGTTACCACTTCCCTTCAAAATTTTAATCACTACTGCACGTCATTTAAATTTCTGTATATTTCCATAACAACTTATTTCTTGTTTTTCCGCACAGCTGTTTTATCGTTGGGATTGAACGCTTCATTGGTATTGGCACCGGCATTTTTTACCTTTGAATTTATTAAAGAAAGTAATTGTTCTTTGTCTATATTGTTTTGTGGCACAAAGGCATCACTTGATGCATAGGAAACAAGCTGTGCTTTCAGCCAGTCTGCACCGGGATCTTCATTATCAAAATTAAAACTGCACACAAGCAATCTTCCGTTCAGAGCGTTGAACTCAAACAACGCCGCCTGACGGATAACATATTTATGGGTGGAAACCACCTCAACAACAGGGTCAAATGGAACATCTTCTGTTTCAAACACAACAGCTCTCCCACCCTCAAGCATACTTGCAAACTGCCAACCGCCAAAACCGTCATGCGGCATTTTTCCAAGTGCAGGATGATCATCAATAACCGTTGCCAGATTTCCCGAGGTTCTGCCTGCAAGAGAAATCCGGTAGGATGTTGGCATACATTGAAATGGATCTGTCCCGAACAAAAGGACATCTTCACCGTTTTCCAGATGCTGTACAAGATCATCACCGCTCATACCGTGAGATACAACCAAACTGTTGGATTTTTCAGCAACAATCTGTGGAAACAGATAAAGCTCCCATTCATTCTCAGCAAAAACGTCACCGCCGTCAAGGGTTACGTATAGCTTCATAGCCTTTGGCTCATCTGTTTCGGGCAAATCTGTCGTGAACCTGTAAAGTTCCGAAACTCTTCCGCTTTCTATTTTTTGAAGCTTTACGCTCTCACAAGTCAAAACCTTTCCATCCACGGAAAGTCGTATCGTCAGGCATGCATCTGACAAAGCTTCCTTTCCGTAGTGAGAGGTCAAGATGGCACACGAAATCTCATCTCCTGCACGGAAATTTACTTTTTTGCCAAGGTCATTAAGAAGAACCGTTGCCGAATTATACATCAATACATTCCGCACACTCTCGCCCGGCTTCAGCTCATAAAACTCATTCATCATCCCCACATCATACCCAAACGTATGCCAATGGGTATCAATAGGTCCAAGAAAGTCATAGCCTGCAATATTTTCGGAAAGACGCAGGTTTTCAAAGCAATATTTCCTTACTCTTCTTTGCCATTCAGAAGAATTTGTAAAATACAGCGGTGCTTTATCAATTACACCTTTCTTTTCAAGATGCTTTCTTATGGAAGAAAACATTTGCGTCTGACCTATTCTCAAATCCTTATACCTTTCTTCAAGACTCAAATCCGAGTATGTGCCGTCAATGCATATCTCATGACTAAGACGTGGCTTGTTGTAAACCGCACTCCGCTCGTCCACAATTTTGGGGTTTCCAAGAAGAGACCCATAGCTGTGTGCCCCCGATGTGTATGAGCAATATAAATCACTGAATGAACCCACCGCAGCAAAACGACGTGGATGATGACGAAAAGGCGTATCACAAAGCTCTTTTTCTTGCTCCGGCTCACACCAGAAATATTCAAGACCTCGCATGGCACTCATTGGTGCAAACAGAGAATCCGTATAATTGTGCACAACGTCTGCACACTCATTCAGATATTCAATAAATGGATCATCCATCAAAAGCTCGTTGCCGCAGCAATATATCACCACAGAAGGATGACGGCGGCAGAACTTCACAATCTGTAGCCATTCCTCCACAGTGGTATTATTGGGACACTCAACCTGAATAAGCATACCAAGTTCATCTGCCGCCTGCATATATTCCTCAACCGGCACATATGTGTGAAACCTGAGAAAGTTAAACCCAAGACTTTTCAACTTTTTAATGATATTGCGATAGTATTTTCTATCATGAGGCGGATGTACCGTCTCGGGGAAATAACAATGCTCACACGCACCACGAAGAAAATATGGATAACCGTTCAACATAAGCTGTACACCGTCCGCACAAAGGCGACGCACCGCAAAATTTCTTTCGAGAACCCCTTCTCCGCAGGAAATACTCAGAGTATACCGCTTCGGATTTTCGGGTGACCA
>JAZRMZ010000111.1:0-17911 GCA_045647905.1 Clostridia bacterium | reverse complement strand
GTAAGTGTGTTTTGCATAAGCATAGCGATTGTCATGGGCCCAACGCCGCCGGGAACAGGGGTGATTGCACCTGCAACCTTTTCAACCTCGTCAAATGCAACGTCACCAACCAGCTTTCCGTCTTCAAGACGGTTCATTCCAACGTCAATAACAACCGCTCCGGGCTTTACCATGTCTGCTGTAACAAAGTTCGCTCTGCCAACAGCCGCAACAAGAATATCGGCCTGTTTTGTAACTTCTTTCAAATCCTTTGTGCGTGAGTGACAGGTTGTTACGGTTCCGTTTTTGTGGAGGAGGAGCATACTCATGGGCTTGCCAACAATGTTGCTTCTGCCGATTACAACACAATTTTTGCCTTCGATTTCAACATTACTTTCGGCAATAAGTTCCATAATTCCTGCAGGTGTACAGGGAACAAAGTCATAGTCGCCAATCATGATTTTACCCACATTCACGGGGTGGAATGCATCAACATCCTTTTCGGGACGGATTGTGTTTATAACAGCCTTTTCGTCAAGGTGCTTGGGAAGAGGTAACTGAACAAGGATTCCGTGGATGCTGTCGTCGTTGTTGAGCTTTTCAACAAGTGCAACAAGCTCGTCCTGAGTTGTTTCTTCGGGCAGGGCAAATTTTTCGGAATGCATACCCAGTTCTGTACACATTGCTTCTTTTCTGCCCACATAAACCTTTGATGCAGGGTCTTCACCTACTATGATTACGGCGAGTCCGGGGAGAGTTCCGTTTTTCTTCAGGTTTTCTATTTCTGTTTTGAGATTTTCCTTTATTCTTGCTGATACTGTTTTTCCGCTTAATATTGTTGCCATTTTTATTTTCTCCTTTTTGTGGTTTTATCAGGCATTCAGCTCCAAAACCAATGAGGTCAGGGCGTTTTGCCTTTGTTAATGCTTTTAAAATTAAATCGTAATTCTTGGGGTCACGGAACTGAAGGAGGGCTCGCTGCAACTGCTTTTCTTTATAATCCTTTGCAACGTATACCCGATTCATTGTCCGTGGGTCAATCTCTGTATAGTACATACAGGTTGAAATACTTCCCGGTGTGGGATAAAAGTCCTGAACCTGTTCGGGGCTCAGCTTGTGCCTGTTGAGATATTCTGCAAGTTTGATTGCGTCCTTTAATGTGCTTCCGGGATGGGATGACATAAG
The DNA here is from genome assembly GCA_045647905.1 of Clostridia bacterium. Lineage (GTDB taxonomy): Bacteria > Bacillota > Clostridia > Monoglobales > Monoglobaceae > SIG440. Next base: position 16,747 of record JAZRMZ010000111.1, on the reverse strand, counting down.
GTAGGGGACGGCATACTGTTCTTTGCCAAGTCTTTTGTTTATTGCATCAAATTTTTTTACAAATTTCTCGTATACTTCGTGGGAAGGCTTTCCCATATATTTCAGAACATTGTCGGAAATATGTTCGGGTGCAACTCTGAGCTGTCCGCTTATGTGGTGTTTGCAGAGCTCTGTGAAAAAGCCTTCGTCCTTGTCGCAAAGCAGATAGTCGAATCTGATGCCTGAACGAACAAACACTTTTTTTACCTTGGGGATTTTCCTCAGTTTTTGCAGAAGCTCAAGGTAGTCCCTGTGAGAAACTTCAAGATTTTTGCACGGGGTTGGGAACAGACATTGCTTGTTTTTGCAGACCCCCGATTTCAGTTGTTTTTTGCAGGAAGGGGCACGGAAATTTGCTGTTGGACCGCCCACATCGTGAATGTACCCCTTGAAGTTGGACTTTTGAGTGAGTTTTTCCGCTTCACGCAAAATTGATTCCTGACTTCTTGCGGTAACGGTTCTGCCCTGATGGAAGGCGAGTGCACAAAAATTGCAGCTTCCAAAACAACCACGGCAGGAGGTTATACTGAATTCAATTTCCTCAATTGCAGGAACACCGCCCAAAGGCTTGTATGACGGATGATATGTTCCCTCAAAGGGAAGTTCGTATATCTTGTCAAGTTCCTGAGTTGTGAGGGGTGGTGACGGAGGAAGCTGAACAATACATTTTTTGTCATTATCCTTCTGAACAAGAGTCTTGCCCCTGATGGCATCCTGTTCTTCGTATTGAATCCGTGTGGCTTCAGCATATTTTTTCTTGTCTTCCGTAACCTCATCAAAGGACGGGATAACAAGATAATCCTGCGGAAACTCTGTGTCTGCATCTTCGATGTAAACCGTTCCCTGAACATTTTTTATCTGATTCACAGGAACACCGCAGTTCAGAAGCTCGGCAATTTCAACAATCTGATGTTCTCCCATTCCGTAAATAAGCAAATCTGCGCCGCTGTCAATGAGAATGCTTCTGCGAACCTTGTCCGACCAGTAATCGTAATGGGCAAAACGTCGCAAACTTGCTTCGATTCCGCCGATGATTATTGGAATTTTCTTTCCGAATGCTTCACGAAGACGGTTGCAGTATACCGTTGTTGCACGATCGGGGCGTTTTCCTGCCTGACCTCCGGGGGAGTACAAATCCTGAGAACGGACTTTTTTTGAAACTGTGTAGTGATTGACCATGGGGTCAATGTTTCCCGAAGATACTAAAAATCCCAGACGGGGCTCACCCAATGCTTTGAAGGGTTCGCAACTGTGCCAGTCGGGTTGAGAAATTATGCCCACGGTGAAGCCTGCGTTTTCAAGGACTCTTGAAATTATTGCGTGACCAAAACTGGAGTGGTCAACGTATGCATCACCGATTATATAAATGAAATCAAGCTGACTGATTCCACGCTTTTTCATGTCGTCTTTCGAGATGGGAAGAAACATAAAAATTCCTCGCTGAAATATAAGATTATATAGTATATATTTTAGCACAAAAATAATTTTTTTTCAACAGAATTTTTGCATAAATTTGTCTTTTGATTCAGATTTATTTTGTTTGAAGTTGAAAGCATAAAAATTTTGTGATATAATGATTTCAAACAAGACTTAAAAATAATGAATTGCCTTACGGTCTATCGGCAGAGTAGCAAACTTAACTTCACTGTGATATCTGCCCTTGTGGTGATTGTTGCCATCGGTGTTGAGTGGTGCATGGGATTGGTGTGAACGAAGACGGAGGGAATTGATATTTTAATGATTTAAAAGCATTTTGTACTTGACGGAAGCAATGTGGTGTTGTATAATTGAGGATATATTTGCTAAAAAACGAACTTTAAAGGAGTGGCTACAAATGAAAGCAGTTGTTTCGGTTATGGGTATTGACCGTACAGGTATCATTGCAAAGGTGAGCGGTTGTCTTTTCAATCACGGAGTTAACATTCTGGACATCAACCAGACCATTATGCAGAATATTTTTACAATGGTTATGCTGGTTGAATTCAAGGATGATTCAACAGAATATAATACTGTTATGAATGAGCTTGATGCAATCGGCAAGGAAATTGGTGTTGACATAAGAATGCAGCACGAGGATATTTTCAATTCAATGCACAGAATATAATGCGAGGTTGACAAAATGATAAATACAAGAGAGATTATGGAAACAATCAAGATGATTGACGATGAGCATCTTGATATACGAACAATTACTATGGGGATTTCACTTCTTGACTGTATTGACAGCAGTGCAGAGAAAGCGTGTGAAAAGATTTATGAAAAGATAACACGCCTTGCAAAGGATTTGGTGAAGACGGGTGAAGATATAAGCCGTCAGTACGGTATTCCCATTATTAACAAGAGAATTTCGGTTACACCCATTTCCATTATTGCAGGGGCAAGTGATGCAGACAATTATGTTATGTTTGCGGAGACTCTTGACCGTGCGGCAAAGACAACGGGTGTTAATTTTATCGGAGGTTTTTCGGCGCTTGTGCAAAAGGGCTTTACCAAGGGTGACAAAATTCTGATTGATTCAATCCCTGAAGCTCTTGCAAAAACCGAGAGGGTATGTTCCTCGGTTGCAGTTGCCTCAACAAAAGCGGGCATCAATATGGATGCAGTAAAGCTCATGGGTCAGATTATCAAGAAAACAGCGGATATGACTGCAGATAACGATTCCTTTGGTTGTGCAAAGCTGGTTGTGTTTTCAAATGCTGTTGAGGATAACCCCTTTATGGCAGGTGCATTTCACGGTGTTGGAGAAGGCGATTGCGTAATCAATGTTGGTGTCAGCGGCCCGGGTGTTGTGAAGGCGGCACTTGCAAAAGTGAAGGGGCAGGACTTTGGAACGGTTGCCGAAACCATAAAGAAAACCGCATTCAAGATTACACGTATGGGTCAGCTTGTGGCACAGGAGGCGTCGAGACGTCTGAATGTTCCCTTTGGTATTGTTGACCTTTCGTTGGCACCCACTCCTGAGGTTGGCGACAGCGTTGCCTATATCCTTGAGGAAATGGGTCTTGAAAAGTGCGGAACTCACGGAACAACAGCGGCACTTGCGCTCCTTAACGATGCGGTTAAGAAAGGCGGAGTTATGGCGTCGAGCTATGTTGGCGGTCTCAGCGGTGCTTTTATTCCCGTCAGCGAAGATGCAGGCATGATTGCGGCGGCAGAATGCGGAACCCTTACCCTTGACAAGCTTGAAGCAATGACCTGTGTTTGTTCGGTTGGTCTTGATATGATTGCAGTTCCCGGAGATACAACCGCCGAAACTATTTCGGCAATTATTGCTGATGAATCTGCAATCGGTATGATAAATCAAAAGACAACGGCTGTCAGAATTATTCCCGTAATCGGAAAGAACGTTGGTGAAAGTGTTGAGTTTGGTGGGCTTTTGGGTTATGCGCCCATTATGCCGGTTCACGGTGAATCCAGTGCCGAGTTCATTAATCGTGGTGGCAGAATTCCGGCACCCATTCACAGCCTTAAAAACTAAATATAAAAGAACAAAGCTTTTGTGGTTCTTTATCAAATGTTGGGGTTTTAATGAAAAGATTCTTCGCTGATTGCTCAGAATGACATTAACATAAACCAATCAAGGTCATCCTGGGTGTAACGAAGGAGCTTTTTTGAAACTTTTACCCCAACATTTGTTGCAGAACCGCTTTTGTATATATGCAGGAGCTTTGTTTTGCGCTTGAAGAATATACAAAAGAGGATACAGAGAATATGAAACTGGATATTGAACAAATTAAAAATATTACACAAGGTGCAGAAAAAATAAGAGTTGAAGATGGAAAATTTTGTTTTTCGAGATTTACTGAAGAAGAAGCGGCAGTGATTTCAAATGCGAATTTGTCATACACTGCAGGAATTCAGATGGAATTCAAAACTGACGGTGACAGATTGAATTTGAAAGTGAACACAAAAGATGAAACAAATATACGGAGTTACTTTGCTTTTGACGTTTTTGTTGACGGAATATTGAAAGGATATGTCAGCAATCTGAAAGATGAAGACTGTACAGGGGATTATGCTGTGAGTGTTTATAAGTTGGGGGAATTTTCAAAGGATTTTGATCTTGGTAACGGCGAAAAGAATGTCAGAATTGTTTTTCCGCATTCGGTAAAGGCAGAAATTGAGGGGCTTGAGATTGAAAATGCAACATATGTTGCCCCTCTGAAAAGAGAAAAGAAAATTGTCTTTTATGGCGATTCCATAACTCAGGGTTATGATGCTCTTCACCCGTCAAAAACATATGCTATGCGGTTGGGTGATGCAATGAGTGCAGAAATAATCAATAAAGGCATAGGCGGAGCGGTGTTTGACCCCGAATTTGGTGCTGTGTCAAGGGTTGAGGGTGCGGATTATGTCGTTGTTGCTTACGGAACAAATGACTGGACATGCATCGGAATTGATTCAATCAGAGCATCTGCTATCGGGTTTTTGACCAATCTTGAAAAAAGTTATCCTTGCATTCCCATATATGTCATTGCGCCCATATGGAGAAAGGATTATGAGACGGATCGGATAGGCGGAAAATTCAGAGATATTGAACAAATGCTGAAGGATGTGTGTGCGAATTATAAAAATGTAAGGTTTGTTTCGGGGTGGAATCTTGTTCCTCATGATGAAATGTTGTTCGGCGATTTGTCTTTACATCCCAATGATAAGGGTTTTGAATACTATTGTGACAATTTATTAAGACTGATATAAAGAGGTAAATATAATGGATGAAATTATTAAAAGAATAAATGAACTTTATGCAAAGTCAAAAAATGAAGGGCTTTCGGAGGAAGAAAAAACCGAACAGGCAGAGCTTCGCAAAAAATATATTGAATCATTCCGTCAGGGTGTTAAAAACACTATGGACAATGTGAGAATTGTTGATAAGGACGGAAATCAGACAAAACTTGAAAGAAAACCAAAGAATTTTAAAAGCTGATGCAACCTTTTTAGGTCTTTCTTGGTATTATATATGAGAGGAGGTTCAGGGATTGTTCGGAAACACACATAAGACTGAAAACAACAATAATAAGCGTGAAACTGTGGAAAAGTTTTTTGACATGATTTATAAGCTGGCCTTGTCCCAGACAAAGGACAGAGATTCTGCTGACGATGTGGTTCAGGAGGTTTTTTTGCGCTTTCTCAAATCGGATAAGGTTTTTGAAAGTGACGAGCATATCAAGGCGTGGCTTATCAGAGTTACAATCAATTGCAGTCATAATGTGTTTTCAAATTCCTGGGCGCAGAAAACAATGCCCCTTACTGAAGATATTGTTTTTGATACGGAAGAAAAGGGTGATGTTTATTATGCCGTGCTTGAGCTTCCTCAGAAGTACAGAGCGGTGATACATCTTTTTTATTATGAAGATATGTCAATTGATGAAATTGCAAAAGCGTTGCGGTCAAATTCTTCAACAATAAAATCACAGCTCAGTCGGGGACGAAAAATGCTGAGAGAGAAGTTGGAAGGGGGATACGGTTTTGTTTAAGAAGTATTATAAGGAAGCGAATGATGATATACAGCCAAATCGGGAATTGATTGACAAAATTTTTGACGAAGCCGAAAAACAGTCTGTAACGAAGCCTTTTTCAAAGGTTTATAAGCTTGGAACGGCTGTGGCGGCGGTTTTGGTGATTGCGGTTTCGGTGGGATTTTTTGTTCAGTTTGATAATGAACCAAAGAAGAATAATGACCTGCAATTGGCGGTTGAAAAGCAAAATCCAAAGACATTTGTTGAAACTGAAAACAATCAGGAAGAAAAAAATGCCGAGGCTCAGCCTGAAACGAAAGATATGCCAAAACCTGAAATTAAGGAGTCTATTCCCGAAAGTCAAAATAGCGATGAGCGTGAATCGACTGTGGATAATAAAAAACCAGAAAAGACGGAAAATGTTGTTATTCCCATAGTTCCCGAAAATGAAGTGCCGTCACAGGTTGTTGCGGAAGAACCTGTTCTTGCCATGGCAAATGAAGATGAACAGCCGGCGGCGTTTTCGGGTCGAACAGTGCCGGAACCTGCGGAAGAACCCAAAGATGACGAGACGACGGAGGCATCTCTTGAAAATCTTGCGGAAGTTGGGGAGGCAGAAACTTCGGTTATCACAAATATGCTGACATCTTGTTTTGGTGATGTTGATGAAGAAACGGGTAATACTTACTCTTTTGTAATCTGGGGAAAGACAGAGGATGTGTATGTGGGGAGCTGGAGATGGCTTGTTGATGACCATAGCAGCTTGTTGACAGATTTTGTGATTACTGCCGATATGTCGGCAATGTATGAATGTAATCATACAGAGGACGGAAAAATTCATTGGACAACCGAAAATAATTTGCTTTATGATTAAATATGCACACCTCAGAATGTTATGTTTTGAGGTGTTTTTTCTTGACTTATTCTGACATTGGATGTATAATACCATGTGGCAGAGAGGAGAACTGATATGAAGAATATAAAATCACTTGGAATTTTGCTTTTGACCGCAATGATTTGGGGTTTTGCCTTTGTGGCGCAAAGGGAAGGTTCAAATCATGTTGGTGCGTTCACCTTCAATGGTATTCGGTTTGCGTTGGGTGCTTTTTCTTTGATTCCCGTAATTTTGTTGTTTGAAAAAAAAGAAGAGGATTCACAAATACATAAAATAAAAATGAAAAAGAGTGCTGTTGTGGGGGTTGTTGCAGGGGTTATTTTGTTTGTTGCCTCGTGGCTTCAGCAGTATGGAATTGAAATTACACAAAGTGCAGGAAAGGCAGGATTTATAACGGGACTTTACACCGTGCTTGTTCCGGTTTTTGGTATCTTCCTGAAAAAACGTACAAATATAAATATCTGGCTTGGCTCTTTTCTGGCTGTTATCGGGCTGTTTTTGCTCTGTATAAATGAAAAATGGCAGATTAGCTATGGTGATGCGATTTTGCTGGTTGGTTCAGTTTTCTGGACATTGCATATTCTTGTGATAGACGGATTTGTGAACAAAATGTATTCTTTGAGGTTTGCTTTTGTTCAGTTCTTGACCTGTTCGGTTCTTGGACTTGTATTTGCGGTTTTGCTTGAAACAATTTCGTTGGATGCAATTAAGGCGGCGGCTGTTCCCATTCTTTACGGCGGCTTGTTCTCGGTGGGAATTGCCTACACTTGTCAGATTATCGGGCAGAAAAATGCTGACCCCACTTATGCCTCAATTATTCTTTCCACCGAGTCAATGTTTGCGGCAATGGGCGGTGCGGTTATCCTTGGCGAAACAATGGCAATGCGTGGCTATATAGGCTGTGCTTTTATGTTTGCGGGTATAATTCTTTCACAGATTGTTCCCAAAAAGAGCAGATTATAATTTTTCCCACAAGGGACATTCATCCCGATGATTGTCGGTGAAATAAGACGGTATCTCAGGGACAATACTTCCATAAGGGTAAGCCGTTCCCTTCGCGACACCGCATACAAGGCGTTGTCGGCAAAGGAACGGTTGATGAACAAGAATTCAAAGGAACCGACTCTTGATGAAATTGCGGCAGAAATGGGAGTTAGCCGCCGTGAGGTTTCAGCGGCACTTGATGCTATTGTTGACCCTGTTTCGTTATATGAGCCTGTTTATCACGATGGTGGAGATGCAATTTTTGTTATGGATCAGGTGAAGGACGAAAAGAATATTGATGATTCATGGCTGGAGGAAATTGCAATAAAAGAGGCGATGAAACGTCTCAATGACCGTGAAAAAAATATATTGAAGCTGAGGTTCTTTATGGGACGAACCCAAATGGAGATTGCAAACGAAATAGGCATTTCTCAGGCGCAGGTTTCAAGGCTTGAAAAAAATGCTCTGGGACATTTGCGAAAGTATTTATAATCAGGGGCAAAGCCCCGTACATAGGAATGGTGAAATATGGTGAAAAATTTTGTGAAGAAAAATGCGGTTGCGTGCATTGCCTTTTGTGCGGCTGTTGTAACTGCGTTTTTTGTTCCTCCCGATGCGGAATATATCGGATATTTTGATTTTAAAACGCTGACCTGTTTGTTTTGCACACTGGCGGTTGTTTGTGCTCTGAAAAATATTTTGTTTTTCAGAATTGTGGCAAGTGAAATTGTCCGTGTTTTCAAAACCGCAAGGTCGGCGGTTATCGCTCTTGTGTACATAACCTTTATCGGTTCAATGCTCATTGCGAACGATATGGCATTGATTACGTTTTTACCCCTTGGGTATTATGTTCTTGACACGACGGAAAACGAAGAATATATGGCATTCACCTTTATTATGCAGAACATTGCTGCAAATCTTGGCGGAATGTTGACACCCTTCGGAAATCCACAGAATTTGTATCTTTATACTTTCTTTGAAATTCCCACATGGGAATTTGTGAAAATAATGTTTTTGCCTTTTGTTGTTTCGGTGATATTGATTACCCTCTGCTGTTTCAGAGTCAGGAAACAACAGCTTGTGATTGAAAAGCCTTTTGCAAAAAAACTTGATTGGCGAAAAACCATACTTTACCTCATTCTGTTTGCTTTTTCAATTCTGATTGTTTTCAGATGGATTGACTATTTGTGGGGGTTGGTGATTATTCCTTCCGTACTGTTTTTTGCTGACAGAAAGGCACTGAAAAAGGTTGACTATTCTCTGCTTTTCACATTTTGTGCATTTTTTGTTTTTGCAGGAAATATGGCAAGAATTCCTGTTGTCAGCAACTTTCTTGGTTGGCTTATCGAAAAAAACACCTTGCTGTTCGGTGTGCTGTCCTGTCAGTTTATAAGCAATGTTCCCAGTGCAATATTGCTGTCGCAATTCACTGAAAATTATCCCGAACTTCTTGTTGCGGTCAATATCGGCGGAACGGGTACCTTAATTGCATCTCTTGCAAGCTTGATTACATTCAGGGAATATCTCAAACATGAGCCTGAAAATATGAAGACGTACATAAAAGAGTTTTGTTTGTATAATTTTGGGATTCTGTTGGTTTTGCTGGTGTTGATGAGCTTTGTGTTATGTTAATTTTATGTTAAATTTATAAAAAGTGTTGGCATGTTTGAAAAAAATATGATATACTGTCAGAATAGGTTATTTATTTGCGGAATATGAAGGAATATCCGTTGTATGTGGAGGATTTATGAAAACATACCGTGCAGGAATTGATGTAGGTTCTACTACAGTTAAATTAGTTATAATTGATGAAGAGAATAGAATTGTATACGGGGAATACCGCAGACATTTTGCACATATTCAGGAAACTTTGTCTGATTTGCTTCAGGAAGCAAAATGCGTTCTTGGGGATTGTTTGCTTCGTCTTAATATAACCGGTTCGGGCTCCATTAATCTCGGAAAGGCAATGGGAATCCCCTTTGTTCAGGAGGTTGCGGCTGTTGCTTCGGCACTCCAGGAGGTTGCTCCTCAGACGGATGTTGCCATTGAGCTTGGCGGTGAAGATGCAAAAATTATTTATTTTGATGGTGGACTTGAAGAACGTATGAATGGTGTTTGTGCCGGCGGTACAGGTTCGTTTATTGACCAGATGGCGGCACTTCTCCAGACAGATGCAACGGGACTTAATCAGGAGGCTGAAAGCTATAATCAGATTTATCCCATTGCGGCACGTTGCGGTGTTTTTGCAAAAACCGATATACAACCATTGATTAATGAGGGAGCAAGCAAGCCTGACCTTGCGGCATCAATATTTCAGGCAGTTGTTAATCAGACCATTTCGGGGCTTGCCTGCGGAAAGCCCATTCGGGGCTGTGTTGCATTTTTAGGAGGACCTTTGCATTTTCTGCCTGAACTGAAAAAGGCGTTTATCCGAACATTGAAGCTGACTACCGAAACAACCGTTGACCCCGAAAATTCCCATCTTTTTGCGGCATTGGGTTCGGCTTTGGAAGCGAACGATTCAAAAACCTTTGAAATTGATAATCTTATTGAAAAACTAAAAAACGGAATTAAAATCAAATTTGAAATAAATCGTCTCGACCCACTGTTTTTGAATGAGCAGGAGTATATTGACTTTTGCAACCGTCACAAACGGGATGTGGTGAAGAAAGGTGATTTGTCTGAATATTCGGGCAAATGCTTTCTTGGCATTGATGCAGGGTCAACAACAACAAAACTTGCTTTGATTGGCGAGGAAGGTCAGCTTCTTTTCTCATTTTACTCAAACAATCAGGGCAATCCCATAAAAACAGCTCAAACGGCAATTGCGGCTTTGCGTGACAAAATGCCAAAAACTGCTGTGATTGCGGGCTCCTGTTCAACGGGCTACGGCGAGGCGCTTCTCAAAAACGCATTTCATCTCGATGAAGGCGAGGTTGAAACCATTGCCCATTGCACCGCCGCAAAGTTCTTTGAAAAGGATGTTGATTGCGTTCTTGATATTGGCGGTCAGGACATGAAGTGCATCAAGTTGAAACATGGTGCGGTTGATACCATTTTGCTCAATGAAGCCTGCTCATCGGGCTGTGGCTCGTTCATTGAAAATTTTGCCACTTCCCTTGGATACACGGTGCAGGAATTTGCAAAAGAGGCTCTTTTTGCAGAAAATCCCGTTGACCTGGGCACAAGGTGTACGGTGTTTATGAATTCAAACGTCAAGCAGGCACAAAAGGAAGGTGCATCGGTTGCTGATATATCTTCAGGTCTTGCTTATTCAGTAATAAAAAATGCACTGTTCAAAGTGATAAAGCTGGGAAGTGCTGATGAACTTGGAAAACACATTGTTGTTCAGGGGGGGACCTTTTATAACCATGCGGTTCTCCGTGCCTTTGAAAAGGTTTCGGGGGTTATGGCAATTTGCCCCGATATTTCGGGAATTATGGGTGCTTTCGGTGCGGCGTTGATTGCTCAGGAGCGTTGCAATGGCAAAGAATCTTCGATTTTGTCATTTGACGAAATTGTGAACCTTACATATACCACAACCGCTGTTCGTTGCGGAGGCTGCTCCAATAATTGTATGCTGACGGTCAATAAATTCCATGACGGAAAACGCCACATAACGGGAAACCGTTGTGAAAAGGCTTTGGGCGGCGACGGTGCGGAAAAAGCTCCAAATATGGTTGAATACAAAAGAAAACGTATTTTTGACTATGAGCCTCTTGAAAATGCACCAAGAGGAACAATCGGAATACCGAGAGTTCTGAATATTTATGAAAACTTTCCTTTTTGGGCAACATTCTTTAAGGAGCTTGGTTTCTCGGTTGAATTGTCACCATTTTCTGACCGAAAGCTTTATGAGCTGGGAATGGAATCAATTCCGTCCGAGTCTGAGTGTTATCCTGCAAAACTGGCTCACGGACATGTTGAATGGCTTGTTAATAAGGGTATAAAAACAATTTTTCATCCTTGTGTTCTTTTTGAAAATCCGGAAACGGAAAAACTGCAGAATAACTATAACTGTCCCATTGTTGTGTCATATCCCGAAAATCTGAAAAATAATGTGGAGTCTGTGATAAACGGTGATGTTAATTATATTCGTCCGTTCATAGCGTTTACAGGCAAGGAAATTGCAAAAAAACGCCTGGTTGATTTATGCAAGGAATTATGGGATATTTCTGCCAGTGAAGTTGGTCGGGCTGTTGATGCGGCTTGGACAGAACAGATAAAGGCAAAAGAGGATATTAAGGCAGAGGGAATGCGTGTGCTCCGTATGATGGAAGAATCGGGCGGCAAGGGCATTGTTCTTGCAGGAAGACCTTATCATATTGACCCTGAAATTAACCATGGTATTCCCGAAATGATTGCATCTTATAATCTTTCGGTGCTTACCGAGGATAGCTTACCCTTTGATTACAGCCGGATTGAATCTTTGCGTGTGAATGACCAATGGGTGTATCATTCAAGGCTTTATAGTGCAGCGCAGTTTGTGAGCGGCAGAAATGACCTTGAGCTTATTCAGCTTAATTCCTTTGGTTGTGGGCTTGATGCGGTTACAACCGATCAGGTTTCCGAAATTCTTGAAAATTCAAACAAACTTTATACGGTTATCAAGATTGACGAAGTAAACAATCTTGGTGCGGCACGAATCAGAGTCAGAAGTCTTATTTCGGCAATGAATATGCGTCTCAAAAACGGCATTAACGCTGAACCTAAGCCTATGAATTATAAACGTGCCGAATTTACAAAGAAGATGTTTGACGAAGGCTACACAATTTTGGCACCTCAGATGAGCCCAATCCATTTTGATTTTCTTGAACCTATTTTCAAAAAATATGGTTTCAATTTGGTTATACTTGACAATGATAACCGAAGTGCCATTGATGTTGGCTTGAAGTTTGTCAATAATGATGCTTGCTTCCCATCCATTACGTCAATCGGTCAGATTATGGAAGCGGTTCTTTCGGGAAGATATGATACAAACAGGCTTGCTGTGATTATGTCTCAGACGGGCGGCTGTTGCCGTGCGAGCAATTATGTGGGATTCATTCGCCGTGCTCTTGAAAAAGCAGGACTTCCCCACATTCCGGTTGTTTCTCTTAATTTTAACGGAATGGAAAAGAGCGAGGGTTTCAGATTACCCAAACGGCTTCTGTTTGATGCTGCAAAGGCGGTTGTTTACGGTGATTTGTTTATGAGATGCCTTTACCGTGTGCGTCCTTATGAATTAATAAAGGGTTCTGCAAATGAACTTCACAAAAAATGGCGTGATATTTGTATTGAATCCATTGTGAACCATAAATCGGGCTATAAATATAAGCAGCTTTGTTATGAGATTGTGAAGGCATTTGATGAGTTACCCATTAATGAAAATGTCAAAAAACCGAGAGTTGGGATTGTTGGCGAAATCCTTGTGAAGTATATGCCCCTTGCCAATAATCATATTGTAGAGTTGCTTGAAAAAGAGGGTGCAGAAGCGGTTGTTCCCGATTTGCTTGATTTCTTGAATTACAGCGTATATAACATTGATTACAGACATAAATTTCTTGGTGGAAAGTTTTTCACGGCTTTTGTTGCCAATTCCATTGTCAAGGTTGTGCGGAGGCTGAGACAGCCTGCAATTGATGCTCTTGAGGCAAGCAAACGGTTTGAAGCCCCAATGAAAATAGAGGAGGTTGGTGAACTTGCAAAACCTTTTTTGTCTTTGGGTAATCAGTATGGTGAAGGATGGTTTTTGACGGGTGAAATGTGTGAGCTTGTGCTTTCAGGTGTGCCAAATATAGTTTGTATTCAGCCTTTTGGCTGTCTTCCCAATCATGTTGTTGGCAAGGGTGTTATAAAGGCATTAAAGAAGGCTTATCCTCAGGCGAATATTGCCCCTGTTGATTATGACCCCGGCGCAAGTGAGGTTAATCAGCTTAACAGAATAAAGCTGATGCTCACAACGGCAAAAAAAGCTATGGCTGATAACGAGGTCAGGGCTTCGGAAAAAGTAAAAAGGGCTGATGAAAAAATGCCCGTGGAAAAATAAATATACAGTGGCATGTTGCATTTTGTAAAAAATGCGGCATGCCACTTTTTTTTTTACAAAATATATGCTGAAATTGGTGTAAATCAATGAAATATTACCCAAATCTTCAAATTTTATAGCAAAAACACAATTTTTAGTGCTTTATTATCCTTTAAAATTAATGTATAATATTTGTGGATAAGCATATTGAATGTATTGAAATGTGCGTTATGAAAAGAGTGGTGATTATAGATAATGTTCAAATTTTTGTCACATGAAAATTTTAAAAGTAAAATAAATTTAATTTCAACAGCGTTGGTTATCCTTATGATTATGCAGATGCTGATTACGGTATTTGTTTCAAACAGCAGACGTGTTGAAAGATTTAATAACAATGCTGAGAAAGCTTTTACTGAAAGTTCGGTTACGTTGAATGAAATGCTTGATGTTATTAAAGAGATTGTTCTTACGGCTGCGGCAGAACGTGACGTCAATCATATGATGCTTTCGGAGGACGTTTCGCTTACGGATATGCGAAATTACAGACGGACAGTTGATGATGTGTGCCGAAGAAGTTTTATGAGAGTAAATGCCTTTTATGTTTATAACGATAAAACCCATACATTATATGACCGTGCTTTCAATAGAGTACATATTGACAATCTTCCTGACAGCGAAACAAAGTCGCAGATTATACGGGGCGGACAAATTGACGAAAAAATGGTTATTTTTACCGATGGCCAGGATTTTATTACCGAATCAAGTGAATATTTTCAAAATGCAAATGTTCTGAGACTTCGGTATTACCCCAGCTTCCGGAGCAAAAGTTGTATAATAGCTGATGTTAATATGAAAAAGTTGGCAGAGGTGTTTGAAAACTATAACGAAAAATTCTTTTCAAAGATATTTATGCTGGATTCGGCAGGCAGTGCACTATACGGAAGTGACAACAGTATAAAAAGTCATGTTGAAGCTGATATGAAACATATATTTGCGGCAGATTTTTCCTCTCCTGTACTCAGAAACTATGATGGCGAAAAATATCTTGTGCTCAGACATAATTTTGAAAAAACGGGTTTGTGTATGCTGAGTTTAATTCCAAATTCTGCTGTCAAAACCGACCTGAGCGAAACAAGAACCTTGCTTTATACCAATCTTAGCCTTGTTATTGCCATTCTTGTTGTTTTGATACTGTGTTTTATAATCCGATGGATTAACGAAACGTATAAAGAAAAATTGAAAAGACAGCAACGTGATGAGGCGTTGGGGCGACATAGCAGGTTTGTTGCAAAAAAACAGTATCTGGTGAATTGTTTGTTTAAACCGGATGAACAGGATATCGGCAAAGCGAGAGAATATTTATCCGATTTGTTGCAGAATGAAAAATGTGATTTGAGCAGGGTGTCTGTTCTCAGAATGGAAATATACGGATATGAAAAGTTTGTTGAATCTTATTCAAACAGAGATGTATTGCTGTATAAATACGGAATTTGCAATATTTGTGAGGAGATAATAAACAAGTATCTCAGGGCGATTGCGGTTTTTGAAAGAAATGCAGAAATTGTGTTTTTGTTATTTTCTGACAATACGGAGGCTTGCCGAACAGCCTTTGGTGAATGTCAGGAAGCTGTGAAAGAATATGTGGACATACAGCTTTCGGCAATGTTGAGCGAAGTTGGCGAGTTATCGGATTTGCCAAAGATTTATTCACAAACTCAACAGCTTGCAGAATATGGGTTCATGCTGGAAGGTGCAGTTTTTCTTGATGCAAGCCTGAAGAAAAAGCTTGTTTCTGCTGATGAAAAGGAAATGAATGAAAGGTTTGACTGTGTTTGTGCTGATTTGGCGGAAGGCAGAAGAACAGAACTTGAAAAACTGTATGAATGGCTCGGAACTTTGTTTATTGATGATGCAAAGAATGTTCTGTGGATGCTTATGTTCAAAATATTTAACATATGTAAGCGCAACGGAAGGAGTTTTGACAGCATAGGGAATCTTGCGGCAAAGTTCAATTCTTTGAAATCTATGTCTGCTATGAAAGATTTCTTTGAAAAACTTATTGAAAACACTTTTGGAAATGAAGCAGAGTCGGAGCTGAGTGATGCAGACGACAGAATGCAGATGGTTCGCGAAATCATTGAACGAAATTTTCAAAACCCCAATTTCTGCAGTACTGATGTTGCTGAAGAATTGAATTTATCCAAAGCGTATCTTTCGCAAAAATATAAACAGGCAACAGGAAATTCCATATCTGAAGCCATAAATGAAAGACGTATGGAGGCATTTGCAAATGATTTGCTGACAACAGATAAAAGTGTTAAAAACATCATAGAAAATATCGGTGGTGTGAACCATAACTATTTTATGATGATGTTCAAGAAAAAATATGGGATGACACCCACGGAGTACCGACAGGAATTTAAACTGCATCTGGATGCCTGAATTTTTAACACGAATATAATGAAAAGAGTTGGTTTCTGTCTACCGCAGTGGGACAGAAATCGGCTTTTTTTGTATAATAGGAAACCAAATTGCGGATTTCCTATTATACAAAAACATTGATTTAATGCTCGTGCGAAATTTTTGGCTTCGCCAAAACGCACATGGAGTATCCTTTTCTGCCCGCCGCAGGCGAGCGCCAAAGGCACTTTTTTGGCGTTTTTACGGTGTTTACGCAAATTTTATAGTTAAAATTAGAATTTTGTATCTATACTTTTTAAGCAGGTCTGTTTATACTTGATTTATAACAAGAGTTTTCTGCCGGAATAGTTTTCGAGAACCTTGTTGCAATAATGAAGAATTGTCAGAATGAAAGGATTGAAATGAATGACAAAAACGGGAAATATGATAATTCAAAAAGGGTTAATATCAAAAAGGAACAGTATAAAAAACAAAAAGACCTTACAACTTTTGTGCCTTGCCCTGCCGGGAATAATTTGGCTGATAGTGTTCTGTTATGTACCCATGGGCGGGTCCATTGTTGCGTTCAAGAACTTCAAGCCCAAGCAGGGAATTCTTGGCAGTGCGTGGAACGGAATTGAGAACTTCAGGTTTTTGTTCTCCTCCCATGCGGCAACAAGAATATTGCTGAATACTCTGTTTTATAACTTCCTGTCAATTTTCATTGTGGCGGGGGTTTCGGTAATGATTGCGTTGCTTATGGACTTGATTGACAAGAGAGTGTATCTGAATACATATCAGACAATATTGTTTTTGCCAAGGTTCATTTCGTGGGTAGTTGTTGGATATATGGCAACGATCCTGTTCCATTATGAATACGGACTGATTAATCAGCTGCTTGAATGGTTTGGAGCAAAGCCCATATCCTGGTATCTTGAACCAAAACCGTGGCGACCCATACTT
>JAZRMZ010000110.1:0-4701 GCA_045647905.1 Clostridia bacterium | reverse complement strand
AACAGTTACTTCCTTTCATAAAAAATTATTGCATAAGCGCCAATATAGTGTGCTTGAAAATTTTTGCGCGTACAATGTCGCGCACACTTGGCACAAGGTCGGAGAGCGCTGAGTTAGATGTTGCTGTAGCTATAAGTCCGTATGATTTCTTACTGATGATTTCATTTCCAAGAAGATTGTTGAGATATGCCAAAACCTCTCGTTCGGATATCTCGTTGCCTATGGCGTAAAAGAAGTGCATTAGGTATTCGTCCTTTTGCATCTGCTTTTTGACTATCCTGATACAGCCGCCGCCCCCGCGTCTTGACTCTATTATATATCCCTTCTCGGGGGTAAAACGCGATGTGATGACGTAGCTTATCTGGCTTGGAACGCACCCGAGTCTGTTTGCCATTTCATTTCGCTGAATCTCGAGTGAACCGCCTGCGTCGTTAAGCATTTCCTCAATTAATTTTGCAATCGTGTCTGCTAACATTTTTATTATGCCGTCCTTTCCTATATTCGTATACCTGCATATGTTTTTAGTTTGACTTTCTTTGACTTTACATGATAATTGTATCGCTAAAGTCAAACAAAGTCAAAGTCAAATAAAGTCAAAGACCAACCGTTATGGACCGAAAAATCGCGAAAATCAAATAAAATCTCGTTTTTTCTACCGAAATCTCGCTTTTTTAAATAAAAAAATCCCCGAGGCGTTAGCCTCGGGGAAAGTGCTATTTGGTATTACTTCTTTGCTGTAACCTTCTTGATTACAAAGAGTGTGCCGACTGTAAGAATAACTCCTACAGGAAGCATGATAAATGCGTTCTGAACAAAGCCTGAGATTGCGAAGCATACGAATGAGATCGCTGCAACTGTAATCGCATAAGGAAGCTGTGTTGAAACGTGATTCAAGTGGTCACACTTTGCACCTGCAGAGGACATAATTGTTGTATCCGAAATGGGTGAGCAGTGGTCGCCGCAAACCGCACCTGCAAGACAAGCAGACATACCAATAACCTGAAGGGGATCTCCTACTTCAAAAATAACCGTAACTATCGGAATAAGAATACCAAATGTTCCCCATGATGTGCCTGTTGCAAAAGAGAGGATACATGCAACAATAAATATAACAGCAGGAAGCAGATTTTTGAGAGCACTTGCATTAGCCAAAAGTGCTTCTACGTAAGTCGCATATCCCATAAGGCTGTTTACATTTTTGAGAGCTGTTGCAAATGTCAGAATGAGAATTGCAGGAACCATTGCAATAAAGCCCTTTGGAATACATTCCATAGCTTCCTTAAAGGAAACAAGCTTTCTGAGCATAAAGTATCCAATTGTGAGAACAAGAGCAATAATTGAACCCCAGGGGAGACCAAATGTTGCATCTGTATTACCGAAGGCTGCAATAAAATCATTTGCACAATCTGTTCCGCCCCAGATGTCAACGCCAAAGAAGCCGCCCACATAAATAAGAGCCAGAACACAGATTACGATTAGAACAACTATGGGAAGAATCAAATCTATAACCTTTGCTTTGTTGGAAACAGTTTCCTCTTCTTCCTGTATCTTCTCACCGCTTGTAAAGAGGTCACCCTTGTTGATTGCATTCATTTCATGAAGCTTCATAGGACCAAAATCCACTTTTGAAGCGCAAAGAACAATAATGAAAACAAATGTAAGGAGTGAATAGAAGTTATAGGGGATTGCCTGAACAAACATCGCAATACCCGATGTGCCCTCAGGTGCATAACTCGAAACAGCCGCAGCCCATGAAGAAATGGGAGCAATCATACAAATAGGAGCTGCTGTTGCATCAATAAGATATGCAAGCTTTGCTCTTGAAATCTTGTGGCTGTCCGTAACAGGCTACATAACAGAACCAACTGTCAGACAGTTGAAGTAGTCATCAATGAAAATAAGCACACCAAGAACAAATGTTGCAAGCATTGCGCCTGTTCTTGATTTAATGTGTTTTTCAGCCCACGCACCAAAAGCGGCACTTCCGCCGGCCTTATTGATAAGAGCAACAAGAACACCGAGAACCACAAGGAAAATAAAGATACCTGCTGTACCTTCCACCGCACCAATAAGTCCGGTTCCCAGAATTGCATCCATTGCCGCAACGGGTTTGAAGTTGTTTGCAAAAAGACCTGCGATAACAATACCGAGGAACAGTGAAGAATAAACTTCTTTTGTTACCAGAGCAAGAATAATCGCAAGAATCGGGGGAAGAAGTGATACAAAGGTTGCATAGTAATTGCTTCCCGAAGGAACCTTTCCTGCACCGCCGCATTCTTCACATTCTGCAAGAATTTCACCGGCATCACTACATGTTGCACAGTCGATTGTTGTTACATCTGTTCTTACCATAACTGCACTTACAACAACAGCAACAATAGCAAGCAGAACAACAATGCCTTTAATGATGTTTGATTTTTTCATAAAAATCTCCATTCCGTTCGCATATTTATTTTGTATATCCGATTGTGCGAACATTAATCAAGCGGATATATTCAACACGACAATATCTGCCGTGCATTTTTTTCATGGTAAATATGTAAATATTATCACATATTGTTGCAAAAATGTCAATAGAATGACAAAATTTGACTTTGATTATTTTTTATCAAAGAAAAATCCGATACCAAACATCAGTATCGGATATAAATTCTTTTAAATCTCTTTTACCAAGTCTGTCATATTATACATCCCTGCCGGCATGTCCTTCATATAGATTGCCGCACGAACCGCACCAACTGCAAATACCGTTTTGGAGGTTGCCTGATGCTTAACTTCAATCACTTCATCAGTTCCGGCAAAAATCACAGTATGCTCGCCAACAATGTTTCCGCCTCTCACTGCATGAAGTCCGATTTCTTCTCTGTCCCTCTTTTTTCTGACCGAATGACGGTCAAAAGTATATTTGGGGTCATACGCCACAGTATCGGCAATGGCATCGGCAATGGCAAGGGCTGTGCCGCTTGGAGCATCCAACTTTTGATTGTGATGCTTTTCAACAATTTCTATATCAAAATTATCTTCAAGCAATTTTGATGCCTTGCAAACAAGGTCAATGAGCAGATTAACGCCGATTGACATATTAGCTGAAAAGAAAATGGGGGTTTCCTTTGAATAAAACTCCATTTTTGACAGCTGATCCTTTGAAAGCCCCGTGGTGCATATAACTGCAGGAATTCTATTATTCTTAGCATAATCAAGAATTTCGTCAGTCATTGATATGTGTGAAAAATCAATTATGCAATCAATTTTTTCCGTCACCTTTGCCAAAGAATCGTAAACCGGAAAATCAACCGAAGACGTATCCATAACATCAAAGCCTGCCGCAATTTTCACGACCTCACTTTGCTGAGCAACAACTGACTTTACGGCATTTCCCATTTTTCCGTTTGCTCCGCATAAAAGAATATTAATCATTTGTATTCCACCTTTTTTAAAAGAGTGCAGACAAGCTTCATCTGCACTCCTGATTTTTTATTTAAGGATTCCGTAATCCAAAAGAGCCTTTTTCAATCTTTCAATATTTTTTTCTTCCATCTCACAAAGAGGAAGCCTGAATCCTCCAACCTCAAACCCAAGCAGGTTCATAGCCGTCTTAACGGGAATGGGGTTGACTTCATAAAACATTGCATCCATAACGTCAAGCATTCCAAGATAAAGCTCATTCGCTTCCTTTAGTTTACCCATCGAACACAGCTCACACATATTATGTGTTTCTTCGGGAAGAATATTTGCAACAACAGAGATAACACCCTGACCGCCCAAAGCAATTATGGGAACCGTCACATCATCATTGCCCGAATAGATGCAAAGATTGGTGTGCGCCTTTATCTTTGCGGCAAAAGCAACATCACCGCTTGCCTCCTTGACGGCATTTATGTTTTCATACTTTTCGTCCAGAAACTTCAATGTCTCCAGAGAAATGGAAACCCCTGTACGTGACGGAACATTATAGAGAATAATGGGTAAAGCCGTATTTTCGGCAATTGTCCCGTAATGTTCGCACAGACCCTTTTGAGTTGCCTTATTGTAATAAGGCGTCACAAGCAAAAGCCCGTCATACCCGATTTTTTCGGCGCATTTGCACAGATAAACTGCACTTTTGGTATCGTTGCTGCCCGTTCCTGCAATCATGGGAATTCTTCCTGCGGCACATCTGAAGCAAAACTCCAGAACAGCTTCATGTTCCTGCACCGAGAGGGTTGAACCTTCGCCCGTTGTTCCGCATATAATCAATGCATCTGTTTTATTTGCAATATGGAACTCAATCAATTCAGCAAGCTTCTGATAGTTAACCAAAGTTTCTGAAAAAGGAGTAACCAAAGCAACACCCGATCCTGTAAATACCGGTTTTTTCATAAAAATCACACAACCTTTCTGCCCACAAAAACAACAAATTTCATATTGGAGTCATTGTGGGAAAATAACTCTGCATTTTTATGCTTGGGTATATTACTTTTGTTCGTATCAGTCAAAATAACCTTTTGCAGCAAGAAGCTCAGCCATGAGAACAGCACCGCCTGCCGCACCTCTCAGCGTATTGTGTGACAAGCAAACAAACTTATAGTCATACTGGCTGTCTTCACGGAGACGACCCATAGAAACCGCCATACCGCCTTCAAGATTACGTTCAGACTTTGCCTGAGGACGGTTATCTTCTTCGAAATAGTTGAGGAACTGTTTGGGCGCTGAAGGAAGTTC
>JAZRMZ010000109.1:0-11353 GCA_045647905.1 Clostridia bacterium | reverse complement strand
ATCCCGGACTTGCGGCAATGAAAAATACCACAAGTGAAATTACAATAAGTGCAGGGCTAAGCCATTTTGGATATTTCAGTCTTGAGATTTTTTGTATGGTTTTCAGCATTGAAAGCGGCAAAAATACCGAACCGAGGTATGCGATACGGTTCGCCCAAAGTGCAGCATCCAATGTTTTTGCCAAAGCTAACATCAAATAGCCAATGTTGACAACGAGAACCGAGGTAAACAAGACATAAAACCACGGTTCCTTTTTCTTTATAGTGAAAGAATATCCTATCAGCAATATAAGAGCAAAAATTGTGGTTGCGATATATATGATTGTCATGCTTGCACTTTTATCTCCGATTGTGGTGCAAGAGGACAAAAACATGACAGTTAAAAGTAAAAAAACCGATAAAACGGATTTTAGCTTATTCATGGTGCTTTCTCCTTAATTTCAGGCGTTTTGAGCCGCCCTATACCAAATCCCACCCCAAAACCCACACTTTTCTGATACTTTTTTTAAAAAAATATTACTTTCCCACCCCAAAACTTTTCAAAAGGGTGGCGATTTTTGGTGAAATAATAAGTATAATTTTAAATGTGAGATTGACAATGTATAAGTAAATTGTCTGTTTAAAATCTTTATGTAAGTTTTTTTATTGTAGCACAAAAAGTTGATTCAGTCAATCTTTCGCAGAAAATTCTGCAAATTTTGACAATAATTATTTTTACTTGGAAAGGGGTGAGCGATATATGAACGACAAAAAGAAGACGGCTGATTATAAAATTGTCAGTAAGTCAGGCGGAAACACCTATCAATTCTTTTGCGATTTATCCGGTGCTGTATGTGTTGAAACTGCTTCGTATAAAGATGCTGATCCTGAAAAGGAATTGATGACTGCATGGGAAAAAGAAGGCAAAAAACATTTTAACCTGTGTCGTAAATGTGGCATGTGGGTAAGCGACGTTATGTATACCCCCGATGTTTTTCATTGCGTCAGATGTTCGCCTATTGAAGATATTCCCGACTATTGCACGAATTGCGGTGCAAAAATAGAAGATTCGGCAGTTTTTTGCCATAAGTGCGGTGTCAGGTTGATGTACGGAGGTGACGATGATGAAAATGATTGATAGTATCCTGAGAAAAAAATCACTTCTTCAATTTGGGTTCGGAACGGATGTGATGAAAGCCACAACCGTCTGCACAAACTGTAACTTAATGGAGAGCACGAAAAAACTGTTTTGCTCAAAATGCCAAGCACGGCTTCCAAGAGCAACTCTTTATGATTATTATAAAGCTCAGCATAAAAACTGTTCGAGCTGCGGAACTGTTCTCTCCGATTCAATGAATTACTGTCCCAAATGTGGAGTGAGAGTAAAAGAACTTGAAGCACTTTAAAATGTTAATAATTAAAATCACATAAAAAGAGGAGGTAAAACTTTATGGACACAATTAACAGTTACAAATGTCCGTGCTGCGGAGCGCCGCTTGTGTTCAGTGGCACAGAGCTTCATTGTGACTCCTGTGATAACACATTCCCGGTAGAAACGATGCAGCAAATGTCTGAAGGCATGGATCAGGCAGGCGGAGAGTCCAAGTACGATTGGGAAAATTATCAGCCCCGAAGCTATGAGGACACCAGCGAAATTAACCTTGCAAATTATTCTTGCCCATCCTGTGGTGCAGAAATAACAGGTGATGACACATTGGGGTCAACGGTTTGTCCCTATTGCGGACAGTCAACCATTGTGAAGGGGCAGTTTGAAGGCACGCTTCGCCCCGATTACATAATTCCATTCAAAGTTGACAAAAAAGCGGCTATGGCGGCATTTGAAGCGGATTTCAAAAATGCGCCGTTCTTGCCTGATGAATTCAAGAGCAAAAAGAAAATCGAGGAAATGGCAGGGGTTTATGTTCCGTTCTGGATGTTCGACTGCGATTGTGATGCTTATATCACATACAATGCAGAAAGAATTTCCCATTGGAGCGATTCAAACTATAACTACACAAAAACAGATTATTTCAAACTTTTTAGAGCCGGAAGCGTTGGCTTTGCAAATATTCCGGTTGACGGCTCCAAAAAAGCAGACGATGCTTATATGGAAGCGGTTGAGCCTTATAACTATGGAGATGCGGTTAACTTTGATGGTGCTTATCTTTCGGGATACCTTGCTGATAAATATGATGTATCAGCGGAAGAAAGTATTGAAAGAGCAAACGAGCGAGTTAAAAACTCAACTATTGCTGCCTTTAATGACACAACGGGAATGTTCCAGATGGTAACACCCGAACAGTCAAGGGTTAGCTTTTCAAACGGTAAGATAAGATACTCACTCCTTCCTGTATGGATGCTGAACATTAAATATCTTGATAAGATGTATCAGTTCGCAATCAACGGTCAGACCGGAAAGGTCGTAGGTAATTACCCGGTTGACGAAGGCAAAAAGAAAAAGTTTTTCTGGAAGGTTGCAGGTATTGCGTATGTAGCGGCAGCCGCTATCGCATACTTTATGCTTCATTAAGGGGGGTGAGGATATGAAAAGAATAATTTCATTATTGTTTGTATGCTTTATGTGTTTAGCTCTTACAGTTCCCTCATTTGCGGCGGAATTTGAAAATCCTCCCATCATAGATGAAGCGGAATACTTATCAGAAAGTCAGCTTGCAGAGCTAACGGAGAAATTTGAAGCAATCAGACAAAAATACGATTTCGAGGTTGCGGTTTACACCGAATACGAAATGACAAGTTATGATGCAGAGAGCAGTGCAGATGACATTTATGACTACTGCGGATTTGGTGCAGGAGAAAATGATGACGGCATTATGCTTTATATCTGTTCTTCTACCCGTGAA
The DNA here is from genome assembly GCA_045647905.1 of Clostridia bacterium. Lineage (GTDB taxonomy): Bacteria > Bacillota > Clostridia > Monoglobales > Monoglobaceae > SIG440. Next base: position 8,514 of record JAZRMZ010000109.1, on the reverse strand, counting down.
TACCACTTTACCACCCACGCAGACGGACTTCGGGTATTCAACGAAAACGGTATTGCATACTTGATAAAAAACATCGAGCCTCACTTGGCAGACGATAACTATTATCTTGCAATAGATACATTTGCAGATCTTGCAGATGAATTATTAGAAATGGCTGAAAACGGTGAACCCTTTAATAAAAAGCAGTATGATATGAAATATCTGCTTATTGTTATCGGATGTGCATTGCTTTTTCCTTTAATCATTGCATACTTTATGATGCAGAGCAAACTCGCAAAAATGAAAACGGCAGTGGAAAACGACTATGCGGCTAACTACATAAAGCCGGGAAGTAAACAGCTCACAATGTCGAGAGATATTTTCCTTTACAGCCACATAACCAAAACAGAAAAACCGAAAAATGATTCAGGAAGCCATACTTCATCGTCAGGCAGAACCCACGGCGGTGGCGGCGGAAGCTTCTAATTGAAAGGAGAACGAAAAAATGAAGATTAAAAGATTACTTAGCACACTTATTTGTCTGACTCTTGTAATCGGTCTTATTCCTGCAATGAGCCTTACGGTAAGTGCGGCGATACAGTGTTCATCTTATTATGTTTTTATGAATGAAACCGAAACGTATAAAATAGGAGATATTATCACCATCCCTGCTGCACGCGAAACAGCGGACCTTGTATCAAGTGACTATGGTGTACAAAATGTCTATACTTACACATTCGGCGATCCATCTATGGTGAAAATCAACAATCATAAGGCTGAATTTGTAAAAGCAGGAACAACTACACTCACCATTAAACACACTCAGAACTTTGATAGAACAGGTAAGAACTCAACGCATACGGATACAATAACGATAAATGTAATAGCTGATCCTATTCAGACAACCAACATCAAGCTTGACTCCGGAGCTTTCTCCGGCGGCAAGGAATTTCCTGCATTTACAGTTGTAAATGATACAAACTGCTATGTTGAGGAAGCAACCTTCTATAAGGAAATGTGCGATTACTATGTCGGCGACAAGCTTCCCGCCTACCGTGCAGGAACAACTATTGATTTAGTCCGTATCACGCTCAAGCCAAAGGAAGGATATTTCTTCGGATGGGGAGGTACAAACGACGGCAAGAGCCATGAAAGCAATGTTTACACGATTGAGTATAAGGGCAAAAAGTATAAACCCTATGTAGTACACGATCAATCAAAGAGTGAAATGGAAGTATATGTCTCGGTTACCTTTGAAGAAGGCGAAATCTATGCAACAACCTTCAAAGACCTTGACGCTCCGTATCACTGTGGTCCGCTTGACAAGACCGTTACAGTAAATGAGGAACTTCAGCTCGTAAGTGTTAAATATACAATGTTCAACAAAGAACTTACAGAGTTTAAAAAGGGCGACACGGTTGGAATTACCGTAAGAGTAAAGTCTAAGGATCCGAAAAACACCTTTAATGCAAATGGCTATGCTTACTGGATGGAACAGAAGATGAACAGCGTAAACACAAAGCTCATCAGTTCTACAGAAGTGGAATACACCTTCACATACAAGGTTGACGCTATTGATAGTCAAATAATCAAATGGGCAGATTTCACGATGCCGGGTGTATATGCAGGCGAACCTCTTCCGACAAACGCATTTTCTGCTACCGATGGTATCACAGTAAAGTCGGTTACATGGACTCCGAATGATGCAAAAGCTGATGCAAACAAGGAATATACCGTAAAAATCCAGTTTGAAAAGAAAGATGAATTCGTATATGCTTCTGATTTTGCAGAACAGGGAGTTGTAAGCATAAACGGAGAAAGAGCAAAGTTCGTAGATGAAACATCATCCTCCGGTGGTGGCGTAAAAGGAAAGTTTGAAACAACAAAGTATTATGCCGAAGCAACCTTCAAGCCTACGGTTGTGGTAAATGCCGGAACAACAACCGGAACAACAACTGAAACCACAACGGGAACAACAACTGAAACCACAACAGGAACAACGGTAACAGGCACAGTGACGGGCACAGTAACAGGCACAGTGACAGGTACAACAACCGATACAACCGTAACGGACAAAGTTGAAAACACAGATAAAACAGAAAACAAAGACAAAACTGAAAATACCGATAAGACAGATAATGCAAATGACAAAGGAACAACAGGCACAGCAACCTATAAATTCCCGTTCACAGATGTTCCTGCATCTCAATGGTACTACGGCAGCGTAAAATCTGCTCATCAGATGGGACTTATAAACGGAAAAACAGCAACACTCTATAAGCCTGATGACAATATGACATTTGCAGAAGCGGTTAAGCTCGCTGTATGTATGAACATTCTTTATAACGGTGGAGATCCGAATAAGGACATTACAAACGGCAAGGATGTATGGTACAGCACTTATATGGATTATGCTTTGGATAAGGGAATTATTGATGATGACCTGACTCCTCACGCAAACGAAAATATCACAAGAAAAGAATATGTATATATCTTCTCAAAGGCACTTCCTGAAGAAGCATTTGCAAAGAAGAACAATATTCCGTCAGGCTCTATTCCTGATATTAGAGAAGAAAAGCTGGCACAGGATAAAGCAATCTATCTCTTCTACCGTGCGGGTATTCTTTCAGGTGTTGACTCAACGGGTACATTCAAACCGCAGGACAACATCAAAAGATCAGAAGTTGCGGCTATCCTTATCAGAATGATGGATGCAACTGCACGCGTGGGTGCTCCCAAAGATTTAGCGAAGTAATAAGTATATCATATAATGAAAGGATGAGTGAGATATGAAAAAGTTTTTATCACTTTTTATAGCAGCGATTATGTGCTTTAGTATGATGAGCGCAGTATTTGCCGCAGAAATGAATTTTGACGATGTTCAGCCTGACGCATGGTATTATGAGGATGTAAAATATGCGGTTGAAAACGGACTTATCAACGGAAAAACCGAAAACTTATTTGCACCGGATTCATCGCTTACAGGAGTGGAGGCAATGAAGCTTGCAGCCTGCATAAATCAGCTTTACATTGAAGGCTCGGTAACTCTTAAAAGCGGATTCCCTTGGTATAAACCTTATGTTGATTATTGTAAGAAAAACGGAATCATTGATGCAGAAAAAAATTATCCCATTGACAGACCTATCACCAGAGGAGATTTCGTTGTAATCTTTGCAAATGCTCTTCCCGAAGAAGCATACACACAGATAAATGAAATCGAATACGGCGAAATTCCTGATGTTGAGGAAGGTAAAGAATATTATGAATCGGCATACAAGCTCTACCGTGCGGGTATTCTGACAGGTTCGGGAGAAGCACATAAGTTATTCCCTGATAACCCGATTGTACGTGCAGAGGTTGCGGCTATCGTTACAAGAATGGTAGATGAATCAAGACGTGTAGAATTCACCTTTGAAAAGAAAGAGGACGAAGCTCCGAATGAAGAAAACACGGAAAATAAAGATGCATCAGAGAATGGTGATGAAACAGATAATAACTACTATGTAAATGCAAATGTGGTTATCACCCCTGACAATACCGAAAACACACAAGGCAACATGAACATCACCGACGGCAGCCGAAATGACAACGCAAATTCTTCGGAAGATAACGACATTATATACGGTGAGGTTAATACCGGAGAGAAAGCGACGGTTGGAGAAGTTATAATTACTCCTAAACCGGATGACAGCGTTGTAAACGGTCAGACTTCGACAAATGTAAATATTTTAGCTTTATCAATTAAGCTTCAGCCTACATCCTTTAAGGTAACAGGACTTCCGGCTCGTGCAACCTTCACAGTTGAAGTAATAGGCGGAGTTGGACCTTATACATATCAGTGGGAGTATCAGGCAGCCGGAGCTCTTGATAAGTGGACTAAATTGGTTGAACCGGTTAAAAAGCGTGGCGTAACAAGCACCGCATATTATTCAGGCAGCACAACAAATACATTAAAAGTTGCGGCTACCGAGGACAATACAGATGTTTTAAAGCATAAATACCGTTGTGTAATCACGGGTGCGAACGGAAATAAAGTGACATCTGATGTTGTTGGCTTTGATATTGGCAAATTGGATTTGACAACAATTAAAGGCTTACGGTAAACGTGACAATATGAAAATTAACGGAGGTTTTCAGAAATGAAGAAAATTTTATCATTCCTGCTTGCAACTGTGATGTGCCTTTCACTATTCGGCACGGTATTTGCGGCAGAATTCAATTTCACGGATGTAAAAACATCCGACTGGTTCTATAACGATGTTAAATCAGCGGTTGAAATGGGACTTGTAAACGGTAAAACACCTACAACATATGCACCCAACGACAATCTTACCTATGCAGAAGCAATCAAGCTTGCGGCTTGTATGCATCAGCTCTATGTAGACGGCGAAATTACTCTTCAAAGCGGAAATCCCTGGTATAAGCCTTATGTGGACTACTGCATAGACGAAGAAATCATTGATAAGGAATATAACTACACAGAAAATGCAACAAGAGCAGGCTATATGGGCATTTTCGCAAATGCCCTCCCCGATGATGGATTAAAAGCAATCAACAATGTTCCCGATGATTCTATCCCCGATGTACCTTCTTCAAGATCATATGCAGCAGGCGTTTACAAGCTCTACCGTGCAGGTATCTTAACAGGTGTTGACGAAGCTCACAACTGCAATCCTTTGGCAAACATCACAAGAGCTGAGGTTGCAGCAATCCTTACACGTATGATGGATGAAACAAAGAGAGTTGAAATTACAGATATGGGCAAGGAAGAAACAAAGCCTGAAGAAACAAAGCCTGAGGAAACAAAACCCGAGGAAACAAAACCTGAAGAAGTAACAGACCCTGAAGAAAAGGAACCTGAAACAACAGAACCCCTTGCAATCAAGACTCAGCCCGTAGGTGCAAATCTCAAAGTTGGTGAAACCGCAGCCGTAACGGTCAAGGTTGAAGGCGGTAAGGCTCCTTACACATATCAGTGGTACAAGATAGTTACCGCCGCAAAAACCGTTACATCAAAGCTTGAAGAAACCGAAGGAACAATTGAAGGCGTAACTACAGATACAGTCAAGCTGACAATTACATCCTCTGGTGCAACCTACAATGTAAGCTGCAAGATTACAGATGCTGATGGTAACAGTGTTACAAGTGAAACCGTTACAATACAGTTCACAGCCGAATCCTCCGGCGGTGTAAAGGGTAAGTTTGAAAATGGCGACGTTGAATATAAAAACGAAGACTTCTCTATGACAATCGAATCGATGGTTGTTGTACAAGGCAGAGGAATTGTTCTTACGGGCAGAGTTGCAGAAGGCAAGGTTAATGTAGGCGACACAATCTACATCAACGATGCAAACGGAAAATATAAAGCGACAACAAAGGTTCTTGGCATTGAAATGTTCAAAAAGCTTCTTAACGAAGCACAAAAGGGTGACAACATTGGTCTTAATATTGACCTTGATGTTGAAACCTGGAGAGAAAAGCTTCAGAAAGGCTATGTAGCAAGCGCAACAAAGGGCACAACTACCGGCACAAGACCTTCTACCGGAATGACTCGCCCGACTACAGGCAGCGATACTACTGAAGAAGAGGAAGAAAACAGTACAACTTCCGGAGGCAGAGTCAGCATTCCTACCGGAAAGAATGAGTATATGGAATAAATTTTTAATTTATAAAAACAAAAGGAGGATTTTATTATGGGATTTTTCGATTTTTTCAAAAATATGTTTAAGAAGCAGAATTGCACATTCTGCGGAAAAGAATGCGGTATTATGGGCAGAGATAAAATCAGGGGCGATGAGTACATCTGTAACGAATGTCGCAGAGGTGTTTCAAGACACATTCGTGTAGGTAGATTTACAAAGGAAGAACTTGCGGCACATATGGAATATATGAAGCGCTCTGACCGAGTTTTCAAGGAGGTTTTGGGCGGCATTACCGGTCCGGGAAGTCAGTGTATTCCGCTTCCGGGCAATGACCAGAGCTTCCAGTTCTTCGATAACCACGGAATGTTTGTTATCAGACAGAACAAATACGACAGAGATGACTCTTATCCCTTTGAGGTATTCCGCTACGACCAGGTTGCAAGCTATGAGGCTTATTACGAGGACAGAGAACCTTCCGAACCCGGCAAGCCGAGAGAATTTGTTGAAGGCGGCATAAAACTCAGATTTGTCGGCAGTGAAAATAGATCCACCGAAATCAGAAAAGGTGCAAATGCACATCCCTACATAAGAGATGAAATTAAGGTTTGCCTTGGTAAAGGTGTCAATGGTAAAAATAATTTCATATATGCGGATAATATTATTGCTCACTTTGACCACATCTTCGGCGTTCACGATGACGAAAAGGGCTTATTCCAGTTTGGAATGAGCAAGGAAGAAAAGCGCAACCTTCAGGGCGGCGTTGCAATGGTAAACACATTCATTGATGCTGTTAAAATTGCAAAATCCGGTCAAACAGAACTGACTCCCGAACAGCAGGCAGAGTTTGATAAGAACAAAGCTTTGATGCAGGATGCCCAGACAGGCGGACTTGCAAAATACACAAGAGCTGCAGATGAAGCCTGGAATAAAATTCAATAAATTAATTAAGGAGGTTTTCAAAATGAAAAAGTTATTGTCAGCTATTTTGGTAGGTATTATGGTTTTATCATTGGCAGCTTGCGGAGGTCCTGAAGGCATTAAAGCAAATGTATATAGTTACGAAGAAATGGGTGACGTTCCCGTTATCGGTGCAGAGGTTTACTATCCTGAAAATGCAGGTCTTGAACCCGGCGGATCTCTTGATTATCTGATGATTGATGACGAAGAAGAAGGCTATGGCTTCAGCGTTATTCTGAATGAGGACGAGAGCTACCCTATTCAGAAAGAGTCCGACAAATCCTACTACGGCGGAGAAGGTGCCTATGAGGAAGCTAAGTACGCAGGCTATGAAGGCTATGCTACATTCAACAATGGTTACTACACTATATATCTGTTACTTGAGGAAGAGCCCTCTGAAGAAGGATACAGATTTGCTGAAATTCAGGTAGAAACATCCTTTGAAACTTTTGACGAAGCCTCAAAATTCGTTAAGGAACACGAAGAAATTCAGCAGATGCTCAAATCGTTCAAATATCTTGGCGTGGTTGAAGAAATTGTTGAACCTGCCGAGGCAGAATAATTGATAACAAAGGAGACTTGATTATGAAAAAATTATTAGCTTTATTATTAGCGCTTTCAATGGTATTTACACTTGTGGCTTGTGGCGGCGGTGAAAAAGAACCCGGTAGTGAAAAAGAACCCGGTGGTGAAAAAGCAGGTGCCGGTGAAGATATTCAGGCAAAATATGCGACAATGACCGCAGAAGATTTGATTAAGGAATTTATCAAAGACGAAGCGAACCCCACCAACGAAGAATTAATTGCTCTTGCAAAAACAGGTGCATACGGCACAATAGGCGAAAAGAACGTTTTTGAAAGGAACATTACAGACGAAGCTCTTGCAGTATTTGAAAAAAAAGAAATTGAGGGTGCTTATGCTACAGGCTTTGCAAAAACTCTTATCGAAGACGAAAATGCTATGGTAAGAGCTTATGCATATAACTCTTTTTCAGAGTATGTGCCGCTTGATTACGAAGAGCTTGAAAATTTCCTTATCGAAAAGGCAACAGCAGAGACAGATACGGTTGTTGTAGCATGCGTGCTGAACGGTCTTAAGAATGCTCTTTCCGAAAGATCGGAATTTGCAGATTTTGCAGTTGAATGTGCAAAGCATGAAGATGCTTCCATCAGATATTGGTCAGCAATGGTTCTCGGCTTCTATCGCCTGGATGATGACGAAAAATATGTAGATGCAATGATTGCACTCATGCAGGACAGCGATGTTGAAGTCGCAAAATACGCATGTAAGAAAGCAGGCTCACTGCATAGCGAAAAAGTTGTTGCTACCATTGAGACAATTCTTGCAGATGAAGCCCTGGTAGATCTCCACGGACCTGCAACCGAAGCACTTCAGGAACTCTGGATGGGTTATCCCTTCTATGAAGGAAAATCAGAGGCAGCATATCGTGCACACATGGCATATCTTAACACCGACAGCACAAATGCAAAGATTCCTTCATGGCTTGCTATTGCAAGCATAACAAATCCGGGCGGAAAATTTGAAGATTGGAAAGCAGCAAGCACATATTTCAAGGCAGAAGAGCTTGTTGCTGCACTTTCAAAAATCGTTTGTGATGCAGATGTTGATAAGCTTGCAAAAACAACAGCAATTCAGAAAATCGGCAAATTTGGAACAGCCGCAGACCTTGAAGCACTCAAGGCTGCTGTTTCAGGTGATGATTCTCTTGTAAGCAAAATTGATTCTGAGCTTGCAAATAAATAATTAACACAGTGAAGATTTGATCTGTCGGGGTTAAAATAACCCCGACAGAATAAATCAGACAAGGGGGTGTATGATTTGAAGAAAACACTTTCTCTCTTACTTGCTCTTTTGGTTGTTTTCAGTAGTATGTGTATTGCATCTGCCGAAGTAATAATGCTGCCTGATTTTGAAA
>JAZRMZ010000108.1:0-7561 GCA_045647905.1 Clostridia bacterium | reverse complement strand
GCAAACATAATCTTTGTGCCACAGGCACAACCGGCACCCTTATCATTGAGGCAACCGGAATGAATGTAAATTTGTTTTTATCGGGACCTCAGGGCGGAGATCAACAAATTGGTGCAAGAATTGCTTATAACGAAATTGATTTGGTTCTCTTCTTTCGTGACCCGCTTACGGCACAGCCACACGAGCCTGATGTGTCTGCACTTTTCAGGTTGTGTGATGTCCACAATATTCCGCTTGCAACAAACAGTGCAACAGCGGAGGTTATGATCAGGGGTCTTGAACGGGGCGACCTTGCTTGGCGTGATATTGTTAATCCTAAAAATTCAAGATAATGTTTAATTGCCACAATGCTGACCTACACAGGCGGCTTTGTGGCTGTTTTTAATCGAGGTATTTTTTATGCTGATAAATAATATTATTACTGTCAGTACACAGGTTGCAATTCTTTTTGTTCTTGTTTTTATAGGTTTTTTTGCAAACAAGCTGAAGATTTTTTCCGCAGGAACAATAAAGGAAGTTACCAATTTTGTGTTGTATATTGTTGTTCCGTGTACTGTTGTTAATTCATATTGCCGTGAATTTGATATGCATATGCTGAAACTGCTTTTAATATCCATCGGGGCGGCAGTTATTTCCTTTTTGATTTACGGAATAATTGCGGGCTTGATTATAAAAGACAAGGATAAAAACCGACAGAGAGTTTTGCGGTTCGGTGCGGTTTTTTCCAATGCAGGATTTATGGCGTTTCCCCTTCTTGAAGCAATACTCGGACCAATCGGCTTGTTTTTTGGGGCAGCTTACACATCGGTATTCAATATAGTTGTCTGGACATACGGAAAAATTCTCATGGGCGGAAGCCGAAAAGATATAACGCTGAAGAGTATTTTTGTGAATCCGGGCGTAATTGGAACGGTTGTTGGTGTTTTTGTTTTTGTGTTTTCTGTTTCACTTCCAAGAATTATACATGAACCAATAAGATATATGGCATCATTAAACACACCGCTCCCCATGCTTGTTTTGGGCTATCAGCTTGCAAATTCCAAATTCAACATCAAGGGCTTGGGCGTGTATGTTCCGTTATTTATGAAGCATTTTTTAATGCCGGCTTTGATGATCATTGGTTTGTATCTGTGCGGTGTAACCGGTGATGTTCTTGTGGCGATGGTTATTTCTGTTGCGGCGCCAAGCGCAACAATGACTTCGATGTTTGCGGAAAAATTCAATCCGTCAGCAACTTCGGTTGCGGCTTCATATGTTTCCATAAGTATGATTTTATCCGTTATCACCATGCCGGTTATGATTGGAATTGCGATGTTGCTTTGAATTTTGGAATAATGTTGATAAAAAATTTGTAAAATTTTCAAAAAACTCTTGCAATTTTGAAAAAAGTGTGGTATACTCATTGAGTTAATTATGGGTAGTCCTCTGCTTATGGCTTATCTGGAGGCTGTATGGCATGAATATCTGAAATAGAAAGGATGTAAAAATATGAACATTTTAGACCAGATCACACAGGAACAGATCAGAACAGATCTTCCCCAGCTTAACATTGGTGACACAGTTCGTGTATATGTTAAGGTAAAAGAAGGAAACAGAGAAAGAGTTCAGATGTTTGAAGGAACAATCATCAAGAAGAATCACGGCGGAATCCGTGAAACTTTCACAGTAAGAAGACTTTCTTACGGCGTTGGTGTTGAAAGAACATTCCCCGTAAACTCACCTAACATTGACCGTATTGAGGTTTCAAGACGCGGTAAGGTTAGACGTGCAAAACTTTACTATCTCCGTGACAGAGTTGGTAAGGCAGCAAAAGTTAAAGAAAAGATTTAACATCCTATGTGGCGGGTATTGTTCCAATACCTGCCATTTAACTATTTATCCATAAGAGGTGTGAAAAGAATGGAAAATATTGAAAACAACAACATTCCTGAAATCAATCCCGAAGACGTGGTTGAAACAGGCAAGAAAAAAATTGACTGGAAAAAAGAAATCAAAGAATGGATTATCACAATCGTGGTTGCTGCGCTGATTGCGTTTATTCTTCAGACATTCTTTATGCAAATTGCCTGCGTTAGCGGTCCTTCAATGGAAGCAACTCTGCAGGATAAGGATGTTCTTTATGTCAACAAGTTTATGTATACACCTGAAAAGGGTGATGTTGTTATTGTTAACACGGAAAAACTTATTGACAAAAATGACCCTTATTATGAGCAGAAACTTAAAGAAAAGTATCACGTTAAAAGAATTATAGCAACAGAAGGTGACACTCTTTATATCGACGATGAAAATGGTGATGTTTATGTAAACGGCGAGCTTATTGATGAACCGTACATTAACAATCGCACAAACATAAACGGAACATTCCTTTTTGATTTGATTATGAACGGTGATTTTTCACTTGAAAATCCCCTTGTTTTGAAAGAAAATGAGATTTTTGTTATGGGCGACAACAGACAGCACAGTCTTGACAGCCGTGCAAACGGTCCCTATACCGAGGACATGATTGAAGGACACGCTGTTTTCAGAATGTGGCCCATCAGCGAATTCGGTAATTTTGACAAAGATTAAACAGAGGTAGAATTATGGTTGTACAATGGTTTCCGGGACATATGGCAAAAACACGTAAGCTGATTACCGAGAGTTTGAAGCTTGTTGATGTTGTGATTGAACTTGTTGATGCAAGATTGCCGTTATCCTCAAGAAATCCTGAAATTGACAGAATTGTGGGCAATAAACCGAGAGTTTTGATTTTGAACAAGTCTGACATTGCCGACTCTGTTGCAAATGAAAAATGGATACGTTTTTTTGAAAAAAAGGGTATTTGTGTTATTGCGGCAGATAGTTTATCGGGCAAAGGTCTCAAGAATCTTGATGATGCGATTGAAAAGGTTCTTGCTGATAAATTTGCCCGCGAAAAGGAAAAAGGGATGATGCGCCGTGCAATAAAAATGCTTGTTGTGGGTATTCCCAATGTTGGCAAATCATCATTCATAAACCGACTGTCGGGCAGAGCGGCGGCAAAGGTTGGTGACCGTCCCGGCGTCACAACCGCGAAACAATGGATCAGAACCGCGGGAAAATATGAATTGCTTGATACTCCCGGAATTTTGTGGCCTAAATTTGAAGACCCCGAAGTTGGTAAACGAATTGCCTTCACCGGCGGCATCAAAGATGAAATAATGGATGTTGAAGAGCTTGCCTTTTATTTGATTGGTTTTTTGCGTGTAAACTATGCAGATATGCTTTTTTCAAGATTCAAAATTGATTGTGAGGAAGCGGAAAATATTGATGATTTTGAGCTTCTTGAAATGATTGGCAAAAAAAGAGGATGCATTGTTTCGGGCGGTAACGTTGATACTTTGCGTGCTGCCAACTTGATTCTCGATGAATTCCGAGCCGCAAAAATCGGCAGAATTACATTGGAATTACCTTGATAATTCGGGCAGATATATGTTTTTCATATATCTGCTCTGTTTTCATATAGTATCATTTTGTGAAAGTGAGGAAATCTTATGCTTGAAATTGAAAAAAATCTACACAGCCAAGGCTACCGTTTTATTGCAGGCGTTGACGAAGCCGGCAGAGGCCCTCTTGCGGGACCCGTATGTGCGGCTGCTGTTATTTTGCCCGATGATGTTGTTATTGACGGAATAAATGATTCAAAAAAGTTAACGGAAAAAAAGCGTGAACAGCTTTTTGATGTTATTTGCGAAAAGGCCATTGCGTATTCTGTTGAATTTGCGTCTCCTGATGTTATTGATGAAATAAATATCAGACAGGCAACATCCCTTGCAATGCATAATGCGGTAAAAAACCTTGATGTCAGAGCGGAGTATGTCATTGTTGACGGAAACGACCAGATTCCCTTTGATATTCCCTTTGAATATATCATAAAAGGTGATGCAAAAGCGCAGGCAATTGCCGCCGCATCAATTCTTGCAAAGGTGAGCCGAGATAGGCTGATGATTGAGCTTGACAAAGAATATCCCCAATACGGCTTTGCAAAACACAAGGGCTACGGAACAAAAGCACACTGTGAAGCAATTCAAAAATTCGGAGTGCTTCCCGTCCACCGCAAATCATTTATGACGGCAAAGGTTTTGGGTAAGTAATATGTCTTTTGATTTTTATAAAAAAGTATCGGGAAAGTGCGGCGAGGATGCGGCGTGCTTGTACCTGAAAAAGAATAAATATAAAATAATTGAAAGAAATTACAGAAACAAATGCGGTGAAATTGACATTATTGCCTCAAAGGGAGAGGATCTTGTTTTTGTTGAAGTGAAAACAAGGCGGTCAGAACGGTTCGGAACCCCTGCAGAAGCTATAACATATTATAAAAAAAGAAATTTTGTCAATACGGCACGTTGGTATTTGATGAACAACCCAACGGAAAAGAATATTCGTTTTGATGTTATTGAAGTTTTTGGAACATTTACAGGTGACGCTTTTGAAACGGAAAATATCAATCATTTTGAACAGGTATTTCGGGAAATTTGATTTCAGGGAGTTTTTATTGTGAAAATCTTTGATATGCATTGCGACACATTGCAAAAACTAACCGACTTTGGTGGGGATTTACTTGAAAATTCTTACCATTTTGATATTAAAAGAGCAAAATTGCCTGATGTTGATTATATTCAGACTTTTGCTGCATTTGTTGACTGTGAATCGGATTTGTTGCCGCCCTTTGAAAGGTGCGAGCAATTGATTGATACCTATTACAATCAGATTGACAAAAATAAAGATGCAATTATGCATTGCCAAAATGGGTCGGATATAAAAACAGCCTTTGATAGCAAAAGGATTGCATCATTTCTGAGCATTGAGGGCGGAGAAGTGATTGACGGAAAAATTGAAAATCTCAGATATTTCTTCCGGAAAGGTGTCAGAATTATGACATTATGCTGGAATTATGATAACGAAATCTGCGGAGGAATTGAAAATAACAATTGCGGACTAACCCCATTCGGAAAAAGCGTGGTTAAAGAAATGAACAGACTGGGTATGCTGATTGATGTTTCTCATGCATCGGAACAAAGCTTCTGGGATGTTGTTGAAGCATCGGAGAAGCCCATTGCCGCAACCCACTCAAATGCAAAAAATATCTGCGGCCACAAACGCAATCTGACGGATGAGCAGATATGTGCAATTATAAAACAGGGCGGATGCGTTGGTATAAACTTCTATTCGGATTTTATTTCTGAAAATAAATGTAAAATATCGGATTTGTTGAGGCATATTGAGCATATTCTGTCACTTGGCGGAGAAAATAATATCGGAATCGGCTCGGACTTTGACGGCATGGCGCGGCTTCCCCAAGGCGTAAGGGGCGTTGAAGACATTTGCAGAGTAATTGACGAAATGCAAAACTGCGGTTATTCAGATTTACTGATAAAAAAGATAATGGCAGACAATTTTTTGAATCTTATGAAAAAAATTCTTATTTAATGAAAAAAAAGGTTGAAATTTCTGCTGTTTTATATTAAAATAAAAGGTAAGTTAATTTTAGGAGACAGTTAGGAGAGTCTTTATGAAAACATATATTTCCAAGAAGGCATTAAGCATAAGCCCTTCACCAACACTTTCACTTGACGCAAAATTCAAGCAGATGAAAAAACAGGGAATTCCCGTTGTTGGATTCGGTGCAGGTGAACCCGATTTTGAAACTCCCGATAATGTAAAGGCGGCAGGTATCAAAGCAATTGAAAACGGAATTACAAGATACACCCCTGCTTCAGGTACGGTTGAGCTTAAAGAAGCAATCTGTGCAAAAATAAAAAGAGACACAGGTCTTGATTATGATATTTCCAATATTGTTGTCAGCAACGGCGGCAAGCATTGTCTGACAAATATTTTTATGGCAATTTGTGAACCCGGTGACGAAGTGATTATTCCTTCGCCCTTTTGGGTAAGTTATCCCGAAATGGTAAAAATGGCTGACGGTGTTCCGGTGTTTCTTGAAACAACAGAGGAAACAGACTTCAAGTTTTCACCTGAAGACCTTGAAAAATGCATAACAGAAAAGACCCGTGCTTTGGTTCTCAATACACCAAGCAATCCCACGGGTATGGTTTATTCCGGCGAAGAAATCAAAAAAATTGCTGAAATTGCAGTAAAAAATAATATCTATGTTATTTTTGACGAAATTTATGAAAAGCTTGTTTATGAGGGTGAACACATAAACATTGCATCATTCGGCGAAGAAATCAAGGATTTGACAATCATTGTAAACGGTATGGCAAAGGCTTATGCAATGACGGGCTGGAGAATTGGGTTCACTGCCTCCAATGCCGATGTAGCAAAAGCAATGTCAAATATTCAGAGCCACGCAACATCAAACCCAAATTCAATTGCTCAGGCTGCTTCAGTTGAAGCCCTCAACGGCGATCAGTCTTCTGTTGCCGACATGAAAAAGGAATATGTTGCACGCAGAGATTATATGGTTGAAAGAATTAATTCAATTGACGGAATAAGCTGCAAAAAGCCAAACGGTGCGTTTTATATTTTCATGAACGTGAAGAAACTTCTGGGAAGAGAACTTTACGGCAAGACCTTTGACAGCGCAAGTGCTCTTTGTGCCGACATTCTCGACCGTGCTCTTGTTGCCCTTGTTCCCAGTGAAGGCTTCGGAATTGACGGGTATGTTCGTCTTTCATACGCAACATCAATGGAAACCATAAAGACAGGTCTCGACAGAATTGAAAAATATATCAAAGGTGAGTATTAAAAAGGAGAGCAATCCCATGAAGATTGGTATTATTGGTGCGGGCAATATGGCATCTGCCCTTGCAGGCGGTTTGATTACATCGGGTGTAGTACGTTCCGACGAGCTTTTCATCAGCGACATAAATCCGGCAGGACTTGAAAGATGGAAGAAGCTTGGTGTGTTTTCAACCGAAAGCAATGCTGAGGTTATCAGTCGGAGTGATATTGTGATTTTGGCTGTTAAGCCCAATGTGTTGCCTTGTGTTCTTGACGAAATATCAGGCTTGGTTGCCAACACGGTGTTGATTTCCATTGCTGCGGGAGTCAAAATTGATGCAATGGAGAAGATACTTGGTCCGGATGCAAAAATTATCCGGGCAATGCCAAACACTCCTGCTCAGGTGAATTGCGGAATGACTGTGATTGCACCAAACAAAAATATATCCGAATCCGAGCTTGATGATGCAAAAACGGTTCTTTCGGGAGTGGGCGATGTTGTTGTTCTTGAAGAAAAATATATTAATGCCGCAACGGCAATTCACGGAAGCAGTCCTGCGTATATTTATATGCTCATTGATGCTATGGCGGATTGTGGAGTGAAATACGGAATTCCGAAAAATATTTCTCTTCAACTTGCCGCAAAGGCGGTTGAAGGTTCGGCCAAAATGGTTCTTGAGAACGATATTCATCCTCAGGCTTTGAAGGATGCTGTTTGTTCTCCCGGCGGAACAACAATCGAAGCGGTTCTGGAACTTGAAAAAACGGGTTTCAAGTCCTCTGTCGCACAGGCAATTGATAAGTGTGTGAAAAAGGCTGATGAAATGTCAAAATAATACCGAGTTTTAATCATATGTTT
>JAZRMZ010000107.1:0-5274 GCA_045647905.1 Clostridia bacterium | reverse complement strand
AATCATTTTGACATCAAAGTCAGTTCTGTGGGTACAACAGACACGGTGACGGTTGATTTGAACGAAAATGAAATTTTGAATGTTGAGGTGCAGAACGGCATTGGCGATCAGGGTTATTTTGGTGTATTTAACAAGCATCAGAAACTGAAAATCAAGGATTTAATTTCGGAAACTGTACCTTCCGTTGGTGGGCTGATGGATATTTATTCGGTTAACGGCGGATATGTGGCAACGGCAGAGGGCGAATTTTCAGAGGATGAAGACTATCTGTTTGTTGCGGCTGATTATGACAGTGAGGGGAATATGCTGGGTGCTCAATCCGCAGATGCAAAGCACGTATCTCAAAAGCTTTGGGCAAGTTTTCACGAGGGTTCTTATGAAGGCACTGAGATTGAAACAACAAAGTTTTTCCTTTGGGAAAAAGCTTCGTTGACGCCTGTTATGACAGAACAAACAAATGCGACTCCGAAATTTGCAGATTCTGTGGACATGGCAGCGGTTTCGGCGGTGTTTGCTTCTTCTGCCACCGATGGAAATCTGCCTGATGCGGCAATAGACGGTGATGAAAATACCTATTGGGAGGCATACACCGAGGGGGCATCACAATCAACCAATGAGTCTTGTTACAGGCAACGTTTTATTGTGGATTTGGGCGAGGAATATCCTATTCAATCCATTGAATATTTGCCTGCAAACGCAGATGCGGCAAAAATGTTTGATATTTATGTCTCAAATAATCCGCAATTTGTGCCTGAAGATGTGGTTTACATTAATCAAAAAAGCAGTTCATCTGTTTCCACGAGTCAGCCTACAATATATAAAGTGAATGACGGTGGTTCATACCGTTATGTGGTTGTGGAGAAGATTTTTGCTTATGGCTCGCTGGGAATCAAGGAATTGAAGGTTAATGTGCCTTCGGTTATTTGCGGAGAAACTGAAATCAAACAGAATTATCTGACCGAAAATGCATATGGATATCGCACCCATAATGGCAAAACAGCGGCACCGTTTTCCTACTCGAATTTAGGCGGAAAAGCAATTACGCAAACTGCTTATGACAGCATAGCTTTGGTTGTTCCGCTTTCGGAGCCTTCAAATGTTACACATATTGCAATTGAGTCGGGGGACATGGGGACGGGTGCCAATCAGTTTGATTTCAGGTCAGATTTCAAAATTGTCGGTTTTGAATCGGGTGAATGTGTTCTTTCGGGCGGACAACCGATATTTAACCCGGATGATTGCGATATTCTGGCGGTGCAGAATGGAATCGCAGGCCTTCCCGGTCAGGGATATTCAGGTTTGATTTTGTATCCTGTGCCGGAACAGTTCCGAAATAAAACTTATGAATATATTGGTTTTTATAAGGACAAAAAGTATGATAATGGAACTCAGGATACAGCGGATGATAAGTTGCAGCTTCGTATGAACAGTGTATATATATTCAATTGTGAAAACAGGGATTTGCTGACGGATGCGGCATCTGACAGCATGGTGTACACAATCACAAACTCAGCAGGGCATGGCGGTGCCTGTGCGGTTGATAATGACCCGTTAACATACTATGAAAGCGGTTCGACGACTGATGCGAAACGGAATAATTTTGTTATTGATTTGGGTGCGGAATATCCCATTGAATCTATTGAATATTTGCCTATGGATGATGTTGTGGCGGCATCGAATTACTCAATTTATGTCACCAATGATTCACAGTTCAGCGGTAAGACATTGGTGCATAGTCAGGGCTCAATAGTTGCAGATATGGTGAATCCTGCCACCTATAAGCTTGCAGATTCCGAGCCGTACCGTTACATTCTGGTGGAAAAGGAGGCCGAGACGGGCAAGCTTGGCATTGCGGAAATCAATGTTAATGTGCTCACTGATTTATATGGTGATAAGGCTGGTATAAGTCGTGCAAATCTTGAAGTCAAGAACCGAGGTTCGAAAGTGTGGCGTTCAAAGACAAGTTCTCTTTCAAATGCTCAGGTGGGACAGCTGAGCGGTGAAAACACATTGCAGACATATGAACATTACTGGAACGGCTTGACGGCTGATTCAACGGAGAATATTTATTTGTACTATGATTTGGGAGTGAATGGTGCAAAGGTTGACACCATTGCCTTTGCGGATTGTGCGGAAAATGCAAACGAGCCCAATCTGGAAAGACGAAGAAACTTCAAGATTATTCTTTCGGATAATGCTGATTTGTCAAACGGTGTGGTGGTTTATACTCAGAATGGCATTGCGGGAGGGAATGATGGCTCTGCTGATTCGGGACTGGTTCTCTATCACGTGCCTGAAAAATATAAGAATACCAATTACCGCTATGTGGGAATATATAAGAATACTGCTGCGTATATCAATGCAAGTTGGAGATTGAAACTTGGCTATGGTATTATGGATATTTATACTGTGAAATAGTTTGTGAAAGGGATGCTCTGTTAAGTGCGGCATCCCTTCTTTTTGTGTTGGATATCGGGGTATAACACAAGGGGTTGTGCTACAATGTGAAAAAATAAACAAAGTGATAACTTTTTGCTGATAGTGAAAGTTTATATTTGGGGAAATATCTGAACGAAAAATCCAATGAACTTACGCTGTTGTGAGCCTTGGCGATAAAACGACAATTTTTGGAACAGGCTGAAATATATTCTTTTCCATATTACAAAATGATAAATTGTGGATACATTATAACATTGTATTTGAGATATTGTCAATATATAATGGAATTAACAATGACATAAGGAGATGTTTTATTATGAAAATAACTTTTGTTGGTGCAGGAAGCACGGCTTTTGTAAAAAACGTATTGGGAGATACCATGCTGACTCCCGCTTTGAAGGACTGTGAAATCGCATTGTATGATATTGATGCTGAACGTTTGGAGGAATCCAGAATATTGGTGGATTGGATGAATCAAAAGCTCAATGACAACCGTGCGAAGGTTAAGAGCTATCTGGGAGTTGAAAATCGCAAGGATGCATTGAGAGGCTCGGATTTTATTATAAATGCAATTGCAATCGGCGGATTTGAAGCAACAAAAATGGACTTTGAAATTCCCAAGAAGTACGGCATCCGTCAGACTATTGCGGACACCTTGGGAATAGGCGGTATTTTCAGAGGTCTTCGTGTGATTCCGGTTCTCCGTGACATTGCGCAGGATGTGGAAGAAGTTTGCCCCGATGCGTGGTTCTTGAATTATTCAAACCCCATGGCAATGAACACAGGCTTTTTGCAGAGATACACCGGTATGAAAACAATTGGTCTCTGCCACAGCTGGCAGACCTGCATTGACGAGTTGTTTGAGACAATGCGTTTGGATTTACCTGAAGGTGTTACCGGAAAAATTGCCGGTATCAATCATATGGCGTGGCTTCTTGAAATCCGTGACAAAGACGGCAACGACCTTTATCCCATGTTGAGAGAAAGAGCCGAAGTGATGAATACAACCGAAAAGCACAGCAATATGGTTCGTTTTGAATATATCAGACGTTTTGGTTATTATTGCACGGAATCTACATGGCACAATGCGGAATACAATCCTTTCTTTATCAAATCTCATCATCCTGAATTGATTGAGAAATACAACATTCCTCTTGAACGTTACATAAGAACCAGTCTTGAGGTTCTGGACAGATGGCAGAACCAGAAGGAAGCAATTCTCAGCGGAAAGGGAATTGAACATCCTGAACGCAGTATTGAGTATCCGTCACGTATTATGGAAGCAATGGTGACAAATGTTCCATATTCCTTTGGCGGCAATGTTATAAACAACGGTCTTATTCCCAACCTTGTGAAGGATGCCTGTGTTGAAGTGCCTTGCCTTGCTGATGCAAACGGTATTCAGCCTACATACGTGGGTGATTTGCCCACTCAGCTTGCGGCAATGAATATGACAAATGTTAATCCTCAGTTGCTGACAATTGAAGCAGCCGTAACGAAAAAGAGAGAAGCTGTGTATCAGGCAGCTATGCTTGATCCCCATACTGCGGCTGAACTTCCTATTGATGATATTGTTGCAATGTGTGACGAAATGATTGAGGCACATAACGCTGCAGGAAACCGTGTACTCTATTAAGCTGATAAAAAATATACTTTCTGAAGGGGAGGTAACTATGTCAAGAATTAAATGTTTGGTACTTTCACTTTTGCTGATTGCGGGCACTTTGCCGTATTCCGTGTTTGCGGAAACTGCGGCATCTGTGCAAATGGAGCTTTATGTAAGCCCCAACGGAAGTGACCAAAACTCCGGAACTCAGTCAGCGCCCTTTTTAACCATTGAACGTGCGGCTGAGGAGGTGCAGAAGCACAATAAAAATATGACGGGCGATATTATTGTAAATATTGCTCCCGGCAGATATGAGCTTGATGACAGAATAAGATTGCGCCCGGAGGATTCGGGAAGCAACGGATATGACGTTATTTACCGTGGAAACAGAGATAATATGCCCGTGATTTCAGGTGGACGCATTGTGTCAGGCTGGCAGAAGGGCGAAAACGGCATTTGGCACACAAAGGCAGAGCATCTGAAGTTTGCAAGGGATTTGTACGTTGATGATGCAATGGGCATCCGTGCCCAGACACAGAACAAGATTTCGGGTATCAGAAACTATAAGGATGCTGACGGTGCGTGGACGGGCTTTTATGTTCGCAAGTCACAGCTGGGCTTTCTTGAAAACCCTGAAGACGTTCAGCTTCACTGGGCGGTTACGTGGAAGTCACAGTACGGAAATGTGCAGGACATAATTCCTGACCCCGAAGACCCTGAGAATGTTATTGTTCTTATGGAAGAAGGCTTTTGGGAAGGAAACGTGAAGGACACAGGCGTCAGTGCACACGGAACAGAAGACCTTGGCTATGCCATTGAGTTTGAGGTTCAGAATGCCTATGAACTTCTTGACGAGCCGGGGGAATTTTACTTTAACAAAAAGACAAAAATTCTTTCATATATGCCCCGTGAAGGCGAAGATATGACAACGGCACAGGTAATCTGTCCTCAGGAAGATCAACTTCTTTTGGTTTCGGGTGTGGACTATGACAACCGTATTCACAACATAAGATTTGAGGACATCTGCTTTGCTCACACAAGCTTCAGCGCCATGGAACACGGATACGTGGGCGGTCAGGGCGAAGTTCTGTACAGTATGGGCGGCGGCTCGGAAGGCAGAGCCATCAAAGGTGGCGTTGAAGTGAAATGGGCTGACGAAGTAGACTTTTATTCATGTCGCTTCTTTGGCGAGACCACAACGGCACTTTGTATGCCTGAGGGCGTTCACA
>JAZRMZ010000106.1:0-8282 GCA_045647905.1 Clostridia bacterium | reverse complement strand
TAGAGCATATCAATAGCTTCTCTTAATGTTATTGCGTTACTGTCTGCAACTTCCGCAAGAATTTTGTTTCTGTGTGCCGTCTTGATGTATCCGCTCGGAAAACCGCCGTTGACTTCAGCATAATCCCCGTAGCCCGTAATGGTGCAAAGTATCTTTGCTACCTCCTCAAGAGTGATATTATCATCCGGACGAAATCTGTTGTCATCGCTGCGACTTATTATATTCATATCAACAAGAGCATTAACCGCATATGTTCCGTAGCTTATCATTGATAAATCGCTGAAATATCTCTTGTCCGGTGTTTGATATACATCAATATTCAAAAGCTTTGCAGTATAGAAAACAAAATCCTCTCTTGTTATCGGGCTGTCAAGAAGTGCACTGTCTGTAATATCAACAACACCCAAAGCCTGCATAAATTCTGCCGCTACACCCATCTCTGATGTTGCATCAACTCTTTCATTCTCAAACGCTAAGACAGTCGGCATAGTTAATAGTAATACAACTGCAATTAATAATGATAAAATTCTTTTCATATTCTATCTCCCTAAAGCTTAAGTAAGCCATAAATAATCTTTGCTGCCTGAGCTCGTGTTGCAGGCTCATTCGGTGCAAAGTTCTCCGTATCCATTCCATTGATGATACCTTCACTCTTTAATTTGTATACGGCATCCTTAGCATAGTCTGCTATTTCCGCATCATCCTCAAAGACTTTGGTATCCGTATTGGTAAATGTATAGCCGGCAGATATTGCTGCATTATAAATCATAACAGCCATATCCTGTCTTGTTACATTATCGCCTACACCAAAAAGTACGTCGCTGTAACCTTTAGCTATTCCTGCACCTACCGCTTTTGTAATATACGGATGGTACCACTCGCCAAATTCTACATCATTGAACGAAATAACACTCGCCTGTGCCTCCTTTGCAAACGCATTAACCACAATCTTTACTATTTCTTCCCTTTTGATATTGTCATTGGGACTGAATTTTTTCTCACTTGTCCCATTCACTATGCCTTTCTCTGCAAGGTAGACAATCGCAGGCTTTGCCCAAGGCACATCTCCAATGTCGGTGAATATGTCATAGGGCATCTCACCCTTTTCTGCACCTGTAACAATGTTTCCTCCGGATATAACAGAACCCGAAACTCCCGACTCATTTCCTGACATTGCACCGCCAAAGCCACCGCCGGAGCCACCATGAGAACCACCGCGATCCTCTTCTTTGTTATTTTTATCAAGTTCAGCTATAAGTACACTATATCCGTTGTAGGCATGACCTGCCGTCTTTCTGTATGCACTGTCTTTGTATTTTTTTGTTATTCCTATTTCATCCGAGTAGTATTCTATAACCGTTTTCGCATTACCATATCCATCAGGTTTTTCAACAACCTTAAGCACAAACTGCTTGAGAAGCTCTTTTTCAAATGTCTCTATGCTCGAAAAATCTTTTCCTTTAAGCGCCTCGGTTATATCCTTTTCTACTTCTGTCGAAACAAACTCCGCATCATAAAAAGCCTTTATACTGCTTTCATCAAGACATGCCTCTTCGGAATAATCAAACAAATTCTTATATGCCCCTTTATCAATTGCAGATATCAGGTATATTCTGTTAAACAACTTTGACACATCTTTAGCATTAGTCGGCAAAGCATTGTCTTTCATATATTCGTCAAGAATATCCGCACATTGCTTCGATGAACCGTTTTTATAGAGTTCACTGTCTATACCCAATGCATATCTGTACTCATCCAATACTTCCTCTGTTGTCATTTCAGAATCAGGGTTTTCAAGTTCCCCAATAGCATCTGTGATGTCATCAGGATCTGCATAAACAAAGCTTTTTTGTATCACATATTCTGCATCCATATTATACAAATATGCTGTATACTCTCCTGATGTTTTTCCACTTGCTGAAATAACAAATTCATACTTTCCGTCAGCATCTGCTTCTTCAGTATTTCTGTAAAACATTTCACAAGCTTTATCCGACTTATACTCAGTAGCCGAAATTGGTATGTCCAGCTTAACAAGTTCTCCCGGAGCTGCGTTTCCGCTGATGCGGACCGTGTAATCGCCTGTTTGTCCTGCACTTAGTTCCTTATCCGATGTCTCATAGTTCTTTTCTTCATCAGCGTAAATCTTTATGTAATCCGCTGCAGAATCAAGAATTACCGATACACATTCATCCTCTGTCGCACCGAATTCAGTATATGACGAAACATCTGCAACCAGCGTCTTTGATTCAATTCCGCTTATTTCTTCACCATTCTCGGTTTCTTTGTATCCTGCTATAAACAGATTTACAATCTTATCATCATCACCGGTATTCAATATGTGTCCCTGTGCATAAATCTTAGTCCCTCCTGATACCGAACCGGGAAGAACTTCGCCTGCGCTGTCCGTAATCGTAGTCAAATCATAACGGAAAACACCATCTGTTGTGACATATACGGTTGAAGTGTATGTTGAAACCTTGTCCTGGTTTGGAGTCTCAACTCCGTCTACCACAATAACACAGGCTTCCCCTTTAACAGGAAACTCCTCAAGCTCAAGTTCAAGAAGGCTTTCTTCTTCATCATAGCCTATAATACTATAATCACAATCCACACCGTCACTGATTATTCTTACCGTATTCTCATCTACAGAATTCAAATCTATTTCTTCTGAAAACTTAATATCTACCTTGTTTAAATATGACGTTGTTGTCTGCAACGGTCCAAAATCCTCTGCATCGACATCATAAAGTCTCACCTTTTCCACCTTGAATTCAGGTGCACTGTATGAAACCTTCACGTTATCCAGGGCAAATCTTGAATCATTTGTACGTGTAAATGTCTTTTCCTCGTTTGAAACAGAATCTGTATAGGTAACCTTGCCACCACTCAAGCCGTAATGTGCATGAGGTTCAACCACAAACATAATTCTCTCAATAACCGCACCGTATTGTGCATCACGCATATTTGAAGGAAGATTATACTCACCTATATCTATATCATCTATTTTGCCTGTTGCCTTCAGATTATCCATATCAAGACTAAGTTCAACATGATACCAATTATCCTTGGTTACATTTACGTAATTCCCTTCAGCAGGCAAAGACATTGAGCAGAATCCAAGGCGATCACCATACAAACCAAAAAATGTTGTTGGAAATTTGAGAGTGTTTCCTGACACATACGATAAGTCAGCATTATTGATGGTTCTCAAAACAGTTCCGTCTTCTTTCGTTCTTGTCTGATTATCTTCTGCCGTCGGAGCAAAATACAATGTGAAATTTCTGTTAAGCACATCATAGGATGTTGCACTTCCAATCATCTTAGTTACCGAACTAGTAACAGCACTAAGGAAATTGGGGTCTTCTTCTCCTGCTATGTATTTGTTGAAATCCGTTGGCTTGAAATCAAACGAAATTTGTATTTCACCACCAAGCTTTTTCCCGAAATTCTTTGTAAATATAGAACGTGTCCATCCTGTATTCCATACATGAACGGCTTTTTCGTGTGAATCATCTGAATGAAAATCAAGATGATTAAAAGATGCCTGCTTGTGTGCTGTCCATCCTTCGGGGAAGTTCACCTGCTCACCGCTCGCCGAATATGTATCAAATCCGTCATCAAAAACGACTTTTTCAATACCTCCGACTACAGGCGCCATAAAATATATGTTTTGAGAATACATATCAAGACCGCTAAATGATTTTATGTCGTCAGGCAAAACAACACAGTATTCAGTACCGCTCTTCAGATTTTCTTCAAGACTAAATACAACCTTTTTCCCCGACAGCTCATATACCTCTGCCGCAACGGTTTCTTCTGTTTCCGTATTCCATATTTCTATATCTTCCAGTGTGTTTTGATCTGTCCATTCAGAGAAATTAACCTCAACCATTTCTCCGTCTGTCGATGCAACGGCATAAAATGTGCCGTGTCCAAACTCATATACCTTTGGATTGTCAATTCTTATATACGGACTTGCCTCTGAAACCTTGTTTGACTGTGATAGCAAGAACTTTATATATCCGCTATCCTGTCCATCAAATTCAGCCCCACAAATATATTCACCGTTTGCATAGTATGTCAATGTCTTTTCAACAGTATCCACTTTTATACTGATTGTTGACCATTCGTTAACCGCATAATCCGCTATACCAAAACTCGATGTTTCCGCTGTGGGTGTCAGGTCAACCCCCGGGAGCGACGCTGACTTCATAAAAGCAATTTTCTCGTTTTTAGCAAACAATATGTAGCCGATATAACCGTTTTCTCCATGAATAAAATATCTGAACGGGTGATTCTGCAAAAGCTTTATATCAAACTCAACAATATACGCATCAGGTTTTGTGTCAAACACACCGCTCCCGAAGCTCAACCTACCGTTCTCTCCCATAACATCGTTGCCCGCAAACGTATCATTCTGAGCAACCCTTCCATGTTCCTCATCAAATACAGGATATGCATTTGTGACATATATATCCTGATTTCCAGAATTGGGTAATTCTGTTCCTTCAAAATCATTCTGTGCAATAATCGCAGTCTTGTCAGGCTCAACCGCTGCATTTACAACTCCAAATGATGATGTTGCAACAACCAATGCAAGTAAAGCCGATAATCTTTTATAAAACCTTGACATATAATCTTCCTTTCTTCTCTATCTTACAACCGGAACCTTTGTAAACACCGTCTCAATTTTTCCGGAGCCTATGCCGGGCGAAAATTCCAACCAACCGGTTCTTCCCTTGGCATCATTCTCGTTTACTATGGCAGAAAAATACACTTCTCTCAAGCTAAAGGGAGTTTTTATTCCGTATATATCCTCCCAGGATATTTTAAGCTCATATATTGTCATATTATTCTCACGGACAATCTTAAGCTCGGTATCATCATTAAAGCCTTCCTTTTTACCAACTGCATCAAGCCACAATATATTTTTCTTTTCTCCCAGAAAGCTGTATCTTGTAATTTCAGGTTTGCCATTAACAATACCCATTCCGATTTCTGTTATTCCGGAACCTAACCTTCTCTCTGCCGCAAAAGCAAACTGAATACTGTCATTTGCCCATATTCTCTTTTGTTCATCGTTATCTCCAAGTATATTGTCTTTGATGCTGAAGGCAATATAGAAATAATCAGAATCATAATTAATATATCCGACACCACTCAAATCATCTGCCCCATTCCAGTTCCATTTTGTTCCCGGAACCGGCATAACCATTCTTTCCTTATTGAGTTTTATGGGTGCACTGGTATTGTACTCATCACTGCTTATTTTTCCGTCTATTATGGGTGATTTCTCTATCGGCATAAGGCTTACAAAATATGACGTTTCGTTTATACTCACATTCTGCCCGTCATCAAAATCTATCGCTCCCTCAAATTCTATAAAATCCTTCGCTTCGGAATCGGGAATGTTAAACTCAATATATCGTGTAGAATGAGGTTCTATTGCATCAAAGTTTATATCCTTAACATACTTAGTCAGTCCCTCAGGCCCTTTAACGCTGAATGTACCTGAAATTGCTTCAGAATTCTTGTTATTTGTAAGTTTTAATACTCCCTGCCATTTTGAGCTTTTATAGTATCTGACCGAAAAATCTGCCGTTGCAGTCTGCTCATACACCACATCTACCTGCTTATACCATACTATACTTTCCTGTTCGTCTTTCACTAATATCCTGATTTTCTCATCCTTAGCTGGGTTGCTTCCGCATTTTACCTTTATTTTTATCTTTCCGTTTGCAAAGCCTCCGGAAGTCTCAGCCGACATATTATCAGGCAAATCCAATTCAACTTTATAGCCCTTATCCTGCCGTCCTCCATTTTTGACAGTCAAATTGAACGAATCATTCAATACGGTCGTGACTACAGAATCGCTCTCAAACTTCTTTTCATCTTTAATTTCTTCACAAGCATTGAAGTTTCCAACTACATACTGCGGATATTCGGATACCGACAAATTCAGTATGCCATCCTCTGTTTTCATTGTTCTTTCATTACCATAGAAATCATATACCGTTGCAGATTCTGCCCCAATATTCAACCTGAGTTCGCCATCATCTCTTGTTTTCCATACCATATAAATATCCGAATTGTTTTTATCCTTATATTTATAAACATATCCACCGTCGTCGAATATTTTTATCATTCCGTTGCTTATTGCTTCCGCCATAAATGCATTATAGTTTGACATGGCCACAAACACCGGCTTTGCCTCATAGTTAATATCCAGACCTCTGAAACCTCTAAGCAGACCAAAATGTATTTCCCCTTCCTCAGTCTGGTCTACTTTTTCAATATCGTTATACCAGTTTATATACTCCACATCATCAAACATAAGTGCCGATGATCTGACAGTATACAAAGCCTGCTGTTCTTCATTAACATAATTCTGTCCTGTTGTCCATCCAAATTCCGAGAATACAATGGGCAGATGTCCAACACCGTATTTTTCCATCAAATCCTTAATATCCTGCACATCTTTGAGAAATTTATTTTCCTCGGGACGATACAATACGTTATAGGGATGTATGGATACACCGTCCATATACTCTGCACAACCAAGCTTGAAACAATCTTCGATGAACTCTGCCGCATTTGTGTTTGCAGTGCTGAATACAAAAAGTCTACCATTTGGTGAATACTGATGAACGAGCTCGTATGTTTCTTTCATAAGTCTCACATAATCTTCTGTAGTGGTCCAACCCTGAGAGATGCGCAAGTTAATCTCGTTAAGCATTTCAAAATCTGTTATTCCATATTCATTAGCTGTCAGAACAAGCTCTTTAACGTATTCTCTCCATCTGCTGACCTCGTCCGAGCCTGAAGGTAAACGATGGTTATTAGAGAGCATGGTCGCCCAACCCAAAATAGGAAAGCTCTGTTGTCCATTTGCTTTTGCCGCTGCTATTCTCTCTACAATATAATCATCAAGCTTATATGCTCTTGGATTTGCATCATCAAAGCCATACGCCAGATTATAATCTATACCCTCTCTTATGGAGCTGAAACCCGCATTTGCATAAAGCTTCATAAGTTCGTCCATCCTGTCTGTTCCTCTGTTATTGTTAAAATGCGTATTCAATCCTTGCCTTGTGTTCAACACGCCTTCCTTCGGTGAGTTCAAAACAGAAAATCTTGTTTCCTTGGTAATTACCTCATTTGTTTGCTCGTCTATGACATTAAGATATAAACGATAAAAGCCATATTCATCCACTTTAAATTTGAAAACATCATTTATTGTTTCTCCGGGTGCAAGTTTAATGTTTTTGCTTTCCTCATATTGCTTTCTTCCGGTGTCTGTTGCCGCAGTATATACAACCTTAAGATTTCGCTGATGCTCATACGGATTTCCAAGCACTACATCAAATTCACCTGTTTTGCCAAAGAAGATGTTACCAATCTTTTTTGTAGCTATACTCACATTCACAGAACTTTCAACTTCAGGCGGAACGACTTTGCAAAAATCAAAGCCGGTTTTATATCCAATCTGCGGAACATATCCTATATAAACATTATCAATATGATTCGTCACCGCTTCACCATCACTGCTTGCCGTAACAGAAAATCCGCAAAAACGCTCAAAGCTTTCTGTTATATTGACAGTAGCTACCATCTCTCCATCAACATAAATCTGAGCTGTTTTGCTGTCCATATCTATCCACAAATCATAATGATTCCATGTGTTTGCGGAATACTTTTTGGTCTGTGTATCAAGCTTCCAACCATCAAACGCCTGAAAAGGGCCAACTCTGCCATCCACATACCACATCATCGCTTCAAACATTTCATCTTCTATTTCAGCACTCATTGCCTTATGAAAACCGCTGTAAAGACGAATATAGGTCATTCCCTTCGCTGAGCTTGTTTTAAAGTCCCAACTCAAAACAACCCTGCCCGAATCAATCGGCTCATCGCGTTTTATCAGAGAATAAAGTGTTGAGGTTGTTGAAAAACTCATCGCATTACCGTTACCGTCCTCGGTTTTAACCACTCTGCAATCTCCGTTCATATTGGCCCAAGGAGTATCATCTGCTTCATCTCCCGTGTACTTAAACAGCACTTGCGCCTTTTCAGCTTCTGCGAATACTCCAATATTAAAGCAGCAACACGAAATAATCATTGCCAGCAAGAGAATGTACGCTACACTTTTTTTAATATACATTTAATCATCACCTTACCCTAATTATTTTTTCTGCCTACAAATCCTTTCTGAATTCATTATCATAAACGTGCATAATAAATAAAGATTATTTGTATATTTTTTATAATTAATATTTTTT
>JAZRMZ010000105.1:0-16793 GCA_045647905.1 Clostridia bacterium | reverse complement strand
TTGTATCAGATTTTCAGAGTTCTCGCATTGTCTACCACTTATCTTTTTATCATGCCTCCATAATCAAAAAACTGCTATCTTATCTTTTATTTTGTCTTCCCAATATTCAAAAGAAGCCAAACCCTTTTCACCATACTTATCATATATAACATCAAATCCCGCTATAAACTCAGGCTTACGTGTTGAAATATTATGTCCGTCTGAACCCATAAAATTAATCAAATTCTTTTTTACAAGAGCTAAGGCCCTTCTCCTTGAAGCTTTAAATGTCAAAAAGCTGCTGTTTATCTGAATCAGTGCGTTGGATTCCTTCAGATTCATCAAAATCTTTTCATCACTTTCCTTCTGAAAATCCAAATATCTCTCAACATGAGCAATAACAGGTGTAATTCCACGTGCCGTATAAAGCTGTGTCAATGCTTTATAAGTATAACCCGACCATTCAGAAAAAGGCATTTCAATCAAAATATATCTTGTGCCACTGATGCAAAGTTTTTCAACATCATCCATAGCACAAAGTTCAGGAATAAACTGAACCTCAGCACCCAGAGCCAGTGCCGGTCTTTTGTCCGGTGCGATACTGTTACGAACTTTCATTGCCGCTTCATCACGTCGTTTCAGAAAAGGGTCAATTTCATCTTCATCCAGATACAGATGCGGAGTGGCCACAACCGTATCAACGCCCTGTTCCAGCAACATTTCAAACATCTTTTCAGTTTCCGCAACACTCTGACTACCATCATCCACTCCCGGCAGAATATGAGTATGTATATCAATCATAAATTATCTCCATTAACTCTAATTAGAACAAAGCGGCTGCGCCGCTCGCCTCGCGGCGGTCGTAACGGTTACGCTTTGTTTGCCCATGTGCGTTTCCGCCATCGACGGAAAATTTCGCACGAACAATTTAATTTTTGCTTTTGTGTAATGGGAAATTCGCAATTTCCTATTATACAAAAACAAGCTGTTTATAAGCAAACAGCCTGTTTAAATTCTTAGTTGCCACCGCCTCGGCTGCTGTAAGATCTATATCCACCATAGCCACCGTATCCGCCATTTGCACCGGGTTTGGTCTTTTTCCTTCCGCTGGCTTCATAATATCGATAGTATTTCTTTTTACTGTTATTTTTGTATTCACCGTTATTACCAAAGACAACACCGTTCAGAACAAAACCAAGCACCTTTGCACCTGCAAATTTAAGCTGGTTAATTGAATATCTTATCGCCTCTTTATCGGTTGAATTCTGCAAAGCAATCATAACAATACCGTGAGCATATTTAGACACAACAACCGTATCAATAATCAAATTAACAGGCGGTGTATCAAGAAAAATATAATCAAATTCCTTTTCGAGCTTCGACATCAGATTACCCATATTGTCCGAACTCAAAAGCTCAACAGGATTGGGAGGTATATTACCCGCAGTTATAAAGCTCAGATTGTTATAAGAAGACTTATGAACAATTTCATCACTTGAATTCAAACCAACAAGATAATTACTGAGTCCCGGAGCATTGGGCACATCAAGAAGTCTTGCAAGGTTGGGACGACGCAAGTCGCAATCAATAATCAACACCTTGGCATCCATCTCAGCAAATGTTATAGCAAGATTAAGGCAGTTTGTACTTTTACCTTCAGAAGCCAAAGCACTGGTTATAATAATCTTTTTGCACTGTTCGGAAGGCAATGAAAAAATCAGGTTTGTTCTGAGCGCCTTATATGCTTCGCGAACATGAAAAGAGGTTTTATTATTCAGAACCTTTTCTCTTATATCTTCAAAATCTTGCGTCTGAAGTCTTTTTTGTTTTTTTCTTGCCCAGTTGCTGGGAGCCTGTCTCAGTTTCTGAAACCAGCTCATTTGAAGCTGCTGTTCAATAATAGGAGTAAAATTATTCTGATTTTCCGCCATCGTGCTTCACCTCTCTCTTATATTCATAAGTCGTCGCGTTTCGCCTGTAGGAATAATATCCCGGCTTCTTTGTCTGCTGCGAAGTGCCAATATCGGGAATAACCCCCAGAATAGGCAGCTTAAACCATTGTTCAAGGTCTTCTTCGTTTTTGATTCTCATATCAAAAATTTCCCTAAGAACAACAAAGGCACAACTGAGAAAAAGACCTACAACCAAACCCAGCATCATATTCGTCTGAATGTTGGGTGAAACCTTGATTCCGCCACGGGCGTAGTCGATAACCGAAACGGAGCTGGCTTTTACAATTTCTTGTATAATGGGAGGTGCAACCTCTGCAATAATATTTGCAACCAAATAGGTATTCTCAGGGTTTGTATCACGGACTGTGATTTCAAAAATCTCGGTATCATCCACGGAGCTTGCTGAAATAATCCGTTCAAGTGAATCAACAGAATACTCATTTACGCCCTGCTCAGCTAATTTTTCGCAAACCTCGCTGAGAACACGTTCACTTTTTACAATAACGATATATGTATCAACAAGCATCTGTGATGCAGTTATATCCGAGCTGAGAATTTTGTTGGTTTCTTCGGATGTCTCGTTGTTTACATACAAAGATACCGAGGATTCAAATTCCTGCACAATCATCGTTTCACTGTAAATAAACGACAATATACCGGCAATCAGCGTAACGGCAATTATCATTCCGATGTGTTTGAATAATATTTCTACCAACCGTTTTAAATTTAATTCTTCAAATTGTTCCATAACGACTCCTCATTTTCATATCATAGTATTATTATATCAACTTATCCCCTCGTTGTCAATTCACAGAATATAAAACTTTTTGGGGAAGTTGGGATATTATGTTTTTTTTGCATCTGAAACCGATTTTGGGGATTTTACAAGCTTTACAAGATATGCCAAAGCCGCCCATACCAAAACACCTGCCAAAGACAAAAGCAACACAAGTTTAAGAGTTTCGTTCATTTCGGGGTTCAGAATAAAAATAAATACCAGTGCATAAAAATATACCGTAGCAAATTTTCCGTACCAGTTTGAACGAACAACAATCTTTTTTAAATACAAAACACTTCCCACAACAATCATTGCAAGCTCTTTCAAAAGCACAATGCCGATAACCCACAAAGGCACAACCTTTTCAATTGCCAAACAAACAATTGCCGTGATTTGCATAAGCTTATCAACAAAAGGATCATATACACTTCCAACATCCGTAATCATATTGTAGTGTCGGGCAATCCACCCGTCAACAATATCCGTTAATCCCGACAAAAGGAAAAGCGAGACTGAAAGCCAAACACTTTGTCCGGAAAGAATCGAATATGCAAAAAACGGAATGATGATTAAACGAAATGTTGTTAGGATATTCGGTATCATCAAGACTTCCTCCAATATTAATCATTCCTGAAATATCGACCTTTTTACTTTTTTTGCACAACTTATCTCAAGCAGGCAAACTTATATACATTATATAGTATACAATATTTTTTCGCAGAAATCAAGTAAATTATCCCATTTTTTTAAATAAATCCTAATTTGTTTATCCCCGACAAAATATTTTAACCATTTTTTCCGGTTTGCTTCAGAATGTTAATTATCGGATATGTCAGAATACCTGCAAAAAAGTTTCCGATTCCGTGAACAATATCAAAGGGCAGTCCTGCAACAATCCATGCCACCATTCCTTCAAAATCCAACCCGAACAACAAAGCCTGAGCAGGTGCATACAGAATACCAAAAAGAAAACCGTGCAACGAACAAACAATCATACACAACAACAGTTTCATTCTTGTTCCCATTTTTTGAGGCAGCAGCATAGCCCCCATCCAAAGAGGCAGCCATATATACAAATACGGCAGCCACCACGTGCCAAATCCATCGAGCAAACCGACAATTAAAACAAATATATAAATTGGATACAAGGCTTTTTTTCGATAAACACAGGTTATGGCAACAACAAACACTCCCACAAGGTGAACATTTGGAATCACCGCCATAATTGCTTTTGATGCATACATCAACGCTCCCAGCAAGCCGAATATACACACCTCTCTTGCATTTAATTTCACCCATAATCCCTCTCAATCAAGCAAATTCTGGAACTCATTATATCACAAAATTTAAAAATTTTCAATCTTTTAAATATTTTTTTCAAAAAACTCTTGCATTCTTCCAAATGTTGTGATATAATAATTCTCGCATTAAAAAATGCCGGTGTGGTGGAATTGGCAGACGCGCTGGACTCAAAATCCTGTGGTAGTGATACCGTATCGGTTCGACCCCGATCACCGGCACCAAAAAGAAACGACAATTTTCGCATTGAAAATCGTCGTTTCTTTTTGTTTTTTTATCTTTCCACTCTTCTTTCTTCACTCTTATCTTTACAGCAAATATTGACATTTGGAAACCCGAATGATAAAATATCTGTATTGAACATGGCAAAAAGTATCGTTTACAGAAAAAAAGAAATCGAGGAATAGTCCGATGAAGAAAAAACTTTATTTTGTGGCAATAACAGTCCTGGTCATTGTTTTTGCCGCTATATTTCTCTACAAACACTCTAACGACAGGCAAAATTCACAACCAAAGCCAGTCCACGAGCCAACAAATAACAAAACTTTAACAGATGAAAAATATGTTGAAGAGCTTATTTCTCAAATGTCTTTAGATGAAAAGATTTTTCAGATGATGTTTGTCACTCCCGAATCAATAACAGGCGTGGGGCAGGTTATTCAGGCAGGAACCGGAACCGAAAATGCACTAAAAAAATATCCTGTTGGCGGAATAATTTATTTTGGCCCCAATATCCAAAACCGCGAACAAGTTGTTGAAATGATTTCAAATACCCAAAATTTTTCAAAAATACCTTTATTCATAGGCGTTGACGAAGAAGGCGGGCGGGTGTCCCGACTGGGCAAAGCAGGAATAACCAAACAACCTGACATGAAATCAATCGGACAAACAAAAGACCCCCAAAAGGCTTTTGAGGTGGGCTCTCAACTTGCACATGAACTTTTGGAGCTTGGCTTTAATGTGAATTTTGCGCCCGTTGCAGACGTACTTATCAACAGCGAAAACAGCGTGATAGGCGACCGGGCTTTCAGCAATGACGCACAGCTCGTTTCCCAAATGGTTGTTCAGGAGGTGAAAGGGCTTCAGGAAAACGGCGTTTCAGCAGCGTTAAAGCATTTTCCGGGCCATGGAAGCACCTCAACAGACTCTCATCAAGGATATTCATCAAGCTCAAGAACAATGGAAGAGTTGGAATCATGCGAATTTTTACCCTTTGAAGCAGGAATTGAAGCCGATGTAGATTTTGTTATGGTCGCACATATAACAATGACAAAAGCAATCGAAGAACAAGTCCCTGCAACACTTTCAAAAGAACTGGTTACAAAGCAGCTTAAAGACAAAATGGGCTTTAAAGGCATTGTCATAACCGATTCGTGTCATATGGGAGCAATAACACAGCATTACACAACCGAACAAATGGCTGTAAAAGCCGTTGAAGCAGGTATCGACATGATACTTATGCCAAAGGATGTTGCCATTGCACACTCGGCAATTAAAAACGCCGTAAAGAAAGGTGAAATAACAGAGGAACGTATTGACCACAGCGTAAAAAGAATCCTGCTCACAAAGGTCAAAAGAAGCCTTCTTCAAAGATAACAAACAATGGGCTGTATTAAGGTGATATAAACCTATTAATACAGCCCATTGCTCATTTAAGCGTCTTTAGCAAAAGTCGAGGTAAAACACTTTAAAAAGCTCCTTCGCTACAGCCAGAATGACCGCTTTGGTGTCATTCTGAGTCACAGCAAAGAATCTTTATGTCAGACCCAAACATCTGTTGCAGAACCTTATTTAATTTCTTTCTGATACTCAGGAAACGAGGAAAACTTGGTGTTTATTCCCCCGGATGTAATGTTCTTTGTATCATAAATCACCTTTTCAGCATAACCCTTTTCAGCTTCGGAGAAATAATATCCTCTGAGCAGAAAACTTGCGCCGGAAGTGGTAACAACATCAATCACCGTCACGATATCATCCTTCATATAATAATCCGAAACTTCAAAATACGGATAACCTGCGCTTATATATTCATTGAAAAGCAAATAACTTTCCTGCCCGTCAACAACATACAACGCCCAGTTCTGACCATCGTTCCAAACGAAATCACCGTTTTTGTCACATTCTGCCGTGGTGGATAAAACAAGCTTTTCATCAACACCATCACCATCAAGGTCGCCTTCATATTTGCTCACCTTATGCCACGAAAGAACATCATCAGGGATTTCCGAAGCGGTAATTATCTTATTTACATCACCCTGCAAAAAGCTGCTTTCGGAAGCAACATCCGTTCCCCCGTTTACTCCCTGACCAACAATTTCCGTATCGGCAGATGTAGGTCTTGTTGCTTCTTCACCGCATCCCGATACTGACAAAATAATTCCAATCAGAGTCAAAATTACCACAATTTTTTTCATAAAACCCATCCTTTCGTAGCTTGATTTTATCAGCACACGGACTTGTCATCCGCAACCGCTTTTTTCTGATGCGACTTCTTTGCCGCTCCAACCTCGTCTCTGACAACAAGAGGCTTTGCTTTTTCAACCACACATTCCTTTGTGACCGTAACGGTCTTTATTGCTGAATCGGAAGGAATTTCAAACATAATATCCTGCATAACGTCTTCAAGAATTGTTCTGAGCCCTCTTGCACCGGTATTTCGCTGAATTGCTTTGTCTGCAACGGCGTCAACAGCATCCTCCGAAACAACAAGCTCCACACCATCCATTTCAAACAGCTTTTTATACTGCTTCACAAGTGCATTTTTGGGCTGTGTGAGAATCATTTTAAGGGCGTCTTTATCCAGTGATTCCAAGGTTGTTATAACAGGAACACGACCGATAAATTCAGGAATCAAACCAAACTTCAGCAAATCATCGGGAATAAGCTGTTTCAGAATATCCCCTCTGTTTTTCTCTTTTTTGCTTTCAACCTTTGCTCCAAAGCCCATTGCTTTTGAATTCACACGGCTCTCAATAATTTTGTCAATTCCTTCAAAGGCACCGCCGCATATAAACAAAATATTTGTTGTGTCAATCTGAATAAATTCCTGATGAGGATGCTTTCGTCCGCCCGTGGGAGGCACCGACGCAATTGTTCCTTCAAGAATCTTCAAAAGAGTTTGCTGAACGCCTTCGCCGCTGACATCACGGGTTATTGACGGATTTTCGGACTTTCTTGAAATCTTGTCAATTTCATCAATATAAATAATTCCCTTTTCAGCACGGGCAATATCATAATCCGCCGCCTGAATCAACTTGAGCAGAATATTTTCAACATCTTCGCCAACATAGCCGGCTTCCGTCAAAGAAGTTGCATCGGCAATAACAAAAGGAACGTTCATCATTTTTGCCAGAGTCTGAGCAATAAATGTTTTACCCACGCCCGTGGGGCCAAGCAACAGAATATTACTCTTTTGAAGCTCAATATCGTCATTTCCCATATTATATCCGATTCTCTTGTAATGATTATAAATTGCAACAGAAAGGGCCTTCTTTGCCGCATTCTGTCCAACAATATAATCATCAAGGAAGGCTTTGATTTCTTTGGGTTTTGGAAGCTCGCCCATTTCAGTTTCCTGCTGAATCTGAACCGCATCAAATTCATCCTCAACAATTTCAAAGCATAAATCAACACATTCATTGCAGATATAAACGCCGGGACCCTCAATAAGTTTTTTCACCTGGTCCTCAGTTTTTCCGCAAAACGAGCAGCGAATCTGTCTTATATCATTATTATTTGACATACATTGTCTCCTTTAAATCAAAAATAACAAGCACTATCTCTTTTCAACAATTTTGTCAATAAGACCGTACTTCAACGCTTCTTCAGCCGACATAAAATTGTCACGCTCGGTATCTTTTCTTATAACATCAATGGGCTGTCCCGTATGTTCCGCAAGCATACCGTTGAGTTTATCTTTCATTTTTATAATACGCTCAGCATGAATCTGAATATCGGTTGCCTGACCCTTAGCACCGCCAAGAGGCTGATGAATCATTATTTCGCTGTTGGGAAGCGCAAATCTCTTGCCCTTTGCGCCTGCTGAGAGAAGAAATGCC
This sequence comes from Clostridia bacterium, assembly GCA_045647905.1. GTDB lineage: Bacteria > Bacillota > Clostridia > Monoglobales > Monoglobaceae > SIG440. Next base: position 8,727 of record JAZRMZ010000105.1, on the reverse strand, counting down.
CCCATTGAAGCCGCCATACCCACGCAGATTGTTGAAACATCTGCCTTTGTGTATCTCATTGTGTCATAAATTGCCATACCTGCAGTAATTGACCCGCCAGGGCTGTTGATATAAAGATTGATGTCCTTGTCGGGGTCTTCACTGTCAAGGAACAAAAGCTGAGCAACAACAAGGCTTGCCGTTGCATCGTTAACTTCGTCAGACAAGAAGATTATTCTATCCTTCAAAAGACGTGAAAAAATGTCATACGACCTTTCACCTCTGCCGGTTTGTTCAATTACATAAGGAACCAATGCGTTGTACATAAAAATTTACCTCCTGAATTCGATTTTTTTCGACATACGTTTAAAAACAAGCAAGGTTAATCGAAATGATTAACCTTAGCCTTAATTCAAATTTATTTAACTTCAGCGTTCTTAACAACAAAATCAATTGTCTTTTCAACAAGCTTGCTGTCCTTGATGTCGTCAACATTAACGTACTTCTTAATATCTTCAACAGACATTTTGCTCTGTTCAGCCATCTTTTCAAGCTCTTTTTCAACATCCTTGTCGCTTACTTCAAGACCTTCAACCTTTGCAATCTTTTCAAGAACCAAAGAAGTCTTAACCTTCTTTTCAGCATCGGGTCTGATCTGAGCTTTCATCGCATCAAGAGTCACACCTGTGTACTGAGCATACTGTTCAATGGTGATACCCTGATACTGAAGCTGCATTGCAAAATCACGAATCTGATTGTTAACCGCTGTTTCAAACATAGCTTCGGGAATATCAATTTCGGTATTATTGCATATTGTTTCCAGAATTTTGTCTTCCAATTCTTTTTTAGCTCTGTCTTTGTTCTTTTCTTTGAGCTTCTTTGCCATATCAGCCTTAAATTCTTCAAATGTGTCGAATTCGCTGACATCCTTTGCAAATTCATCATCAAGTTCAGGAAGCTCCTGAGCCTTGATTGCGTTAATCTTAACTTTGAATACCGCAGGCTTACCTTTAAGGTCTTCTGCATGATATTCTTCAGGGAAGGTTACGTTAACTTCAACCTCGTCACCAACATTTTTGTCAACAAGCTGATCTTCAAAGCCGGGAATAAACTGACCTGAACCAAGCTTGACGTCAAAGCTCTCGCCCTTGCCGCCTTCAAATGCAACGCCGTCGGTAAATCCTTCAAAGTCAATGTTTACTGTGTCATCAAGCTTTGCAGCTCTGTCTTCGACATTAACCATTCTTGCGTTTCTTTCACGAATCTTTTCGATTTCGCCCTTGATTTCTTTTTCGGTTGTTCTGTAAGTAATCTTTGCAGCTTCAACGCCTTTGTACTGACCAAGCTCAAAATCAGGCTTAACAGTTACCTTTGCTGTGAAAACAACACCGTTTTCTCTCGAAATATCTTTAACATCAATTTCGGGCTGTGCAACTGCTTCGATGTTCTGCTCATCAATTGCTTTATCATATGCATCAGGAAGAACAATGTTTACTGCATCTTCAAAGAAAACCTCGCTGCCGTAATATCTTTCAATAATCTGACGGGGAGCTTTTCCTTTTCTGAAGCCCTGAATATTGATTTTGCCAACATTCTGTCTGTAAGCCTTTTCAATTGCAGCTCTGAACTCTTCGCCGCTTACCGAAAACTCAAACTCAACAACATTTTTTTCTTTCTTTTCTACTGTACTCATTTACAACATTCCTCTCTGTACTTCTAAAGGCATAATCACCTATTCTAATCATTTGTCCAATATTATAACACAATAAATCCCAATTTACAATAGGCATTTTAATATTTTTTCGAACAATTTATCTGTTTTTTTTATGCATTATAATGAACGTGTCGCATCCGGAAAACATTATTAATGTTTTTCGGGGTCAAAACAGTGTTTTGCATCGGAATTTGCAAAACAAATTCCCGACACTTCATTGCAATAATGTCGGTCTATGAAAACGTTGTTTTCAAAGGAGATTGCGGCATATGGCAGCCCAAAAACGCAAATGCGTTTCACCAACTATTATAACACTACCGGACAAAAATCCACAAAATCCCCCGCAACAAGCCGAAGCTCCACACCGTTCAGATTTCCCTCAACAGCGTTTTTGTGTGCATAGGAATGAAGATGCCCGTACACGCAAATATCCACTCCGTAATTCCGCATTATTTCAAGAAATCCGTTTTCTTCGCCGTGTCTGTCAAAGGGCGGATAATGAATCCCCACAATCAACCGTTTTTTCTTCAGCTTCAAGGCTTCCTCAAGAGTCAGTATCAACCTCTTCTTTTCACGGTCGATTATTCTTTCGTCATCTTCGTCATTATTATCCTGAACCGACCATCCCCGTGTTCCGCAAATTGCGGCATCTTCATAGGCTATTGCCGTGTTATTGAGAATGGTTATGGTGTCAAACCCGTTTGTGTCCAGAAACTCCTGCATCTTTTTCAGGGTTGTCCACCAGTAATCATGGTTTCCTTTTATTATCACCTTTCTGCCCGGAAGGTCGTTTATGAACTTAAAATCCTCATACGCTTCCGACAAATAGGTTGCCCAGGACACATCTCCCGGAATTATAACCAAATCATCATCGGACACGATGCTCTGCCAGTTTTCTTTTATCTTTTCGGTATAATTCTTCCATTTTTCGCCAAACACATCCATGGGCTTATCAGCCCCAAAGGACAGATGCAAATCCGCAAGCGCAAAAATCGCCACAAAGCATCACCCCCTCAAACCTTTGTAACAAATGTCAGAATCTGACATAAAGATTCTTCGCCCCGGTTTAGGACGACATCAATGAGGTCATCCTGAGTGTAGCGAAGGATCTTTCCAAAGTGATTTGCCCCGACTTTTGTTAAAAATCCCTTTGAAATAGGGCTGTTGCAAAATGCAACGCCCCATTTCAAAAACTTACTTGCTTATAAATTTGCTTACCGTGTCAAGAAGCTCCGTCTTGGCACAAACATTTTCAAATCTCTTTTCCTTTGTTCTCAAAGTTCCCAACGATGCAGGAATTTCCATTCCCGAAACTTGGTTCAAAATCTCAAGAAGCTCAAAATCGTCCTTACCGCAAATCTCCTCGTCCTTACCCAAAGCAGAAAGAACACTCTGATTGAACTTGAAAGGACTCGCCGTTGATGCAATTACCGTTGGTGTTGCATCTCCCGTTTCCTCCTTATACTGCTTATATACATCAATGGCAACAGCCGTATGTGTATCAACCGTATAATCATATTCATCGTAGGTTTTGAAGATACATTCCTTTGTGAAATAATCATCACAGAAGCCTGCCCAGAACAATTTTGAAATCTTCTTCTGAACATCTGCAGTGACCTTATATTCGCCCTTTTCCTTCAAATCGGCCATCCACTTTGAAACCTTTTTGTCGTCATTTCCGCAAAGGTCAAAAAGAAGTCTTTCAAGATTGCTGGAAATCAAAATATCCATTGAAGGCGAAATTGTTGTGTGGAACTCACGGTTCTTGTTATATTCACCGGTTCTGATGAACTCTGTAAGTACATTGTTTGCATTCGATGCACAAATGAGCTTGTTCACGGGAAGACCCATACGCATTGCATAATATGCCGCAAGAATGTTTCCGAAGTTTCCTGTGGGAACACAGATGTTAATCTTGTCACCAAGCTCAACCTCGCCACATTCAACCATATCGCAATATGCAGATATATAATAAACAATCTGCGGAACAAGTCTGCCCCAGTTGATTGAGTTTGCCGAAGACATAACACAGTTATTCTTTGCAAAATCGGCATTGGCTTTTTCGTCGGTAAAGATTGTTTTAACGCCGGACTGAGCATCGTCAAAATTGCCCTGAATTCCCGAAACAAAAACGTTCTTACCCTCCTGAGTAATCATCTGAAGCTTCTGAATATTGCTCACGCCCTCGCTTGGATAGAACACAACAATCTTTGTTCCTTCAACATCCTTAAAGCCTTCAAGAGCCGCCTTTCCTGTGTCGCCCGATGTTGCAACAAGGATAACAACCGTTTTGTCCTCACCTGTCTTCTGCATTGACTTTGTGAGAAGATGTGGAAGAATCTGAAGCGCCATATCCTTGAACGCACAGGTGGGGCCGTGCCACAGCTCAAGAACATTATACTCATCATCAATATTAATCAGCGGAGCAGGATTTTCGGTATCGAACTTTCCGCCGCCGTAAGCATTTTCGGCACATTCACGGATTTCTTTAACAAGAAAATCTGTGAGATATTTTTTCAGGACAAAAACAGCACGCTCAATATAATCCTTTTTTGCTATTTTTGCTATTTCATCAAGAGAAATCTGAGGAATTTTTTCGGGTACAAAAAGACCGCCTTCCTCCGACAAGCCTTTCTTTATTGCAGCGGCAGACTTAACTCTGATTCCGCTGTTTCTGGTACTCATATACTGCATACTTTCTACAGCCTTTCTACTAAAATTTTCCGACAAGCCTCAACATTTTTTTGCAAGCGGATTTAAACACAGAAAGGAGCAAAGTCGATTTTTTCACAAAACCGACCGCTCCCTCATACTTTCATTTTCCTGTTCTGCGTCAGTCCGACAGATTAAGCCATGTACTTCTTAACCAAATCTGATGCCTCAGCCGCATCTGCGCTCACAAGAAGAGTAAATGATGTATCAAACTTGTCTTCAAGCTTCTCGATTGCAGAAATAAGTTCGTCAATTGTTGCCATACTTTCGCCGGGAACGCTCTTGAATACACTGTCAATAAAGATATGTGTAACATCAAAGTCCTGAGCAATAATTCCGCTGAGAAGACCAACAAACATATCAAAGTTCTTTATATCAAACTGTTCAGTATTAATCATTCTGACCTTTCTGTCAATATCATGCATAAGGCGATTACCTTCTGTAATGCATACAACGTTACCCTTTTCAAGAGCCAATGCTCCATTAACGTCATTAATCAAGTTTTTGGTTTTACCTGTGCCTTTAAGTCCAATGTGAATTTTAATCATAAGCTATACCGCCCTTCCTTATATTTGAATACACCTATGTGTATTTTTTTCACATAATAAGTATATCATAGTTTTTTCAATTTAACAATACTTTTTTTCAATTATTTTAATCTTTTTTCAAGTTCTTCCTTTTCAGCCTCATAACCGGGTTTTCCCAGAAGTGCAAACATATTCTTTTTGTAGCTTTCAACACCGGGCTGATTAAAGGGATTTACCCCAAGCATATTTCCGCTGATACCGCAAGCCCTTTCAAAGAAATAGAACAACTGACCAAGAGTATATTCATCAAGTGTCGCAAGTTTCACAACAAGATTGGGAACGCCACCGTCGGTATGTGCAAGAAGTGTTCCTTCAAAAGCCTTTTTGTTCACAAAATCAACGGTTTTGCCGCTGAGGAAGTTGAGACCGTCAACATTTTCGGCATCCGTTCCGAGAACAATATCCTCTTTTGAATTTTCAACATAAAGAACAGTTTCAAAAAGGCTTCTGCGTCCGTCCTGAATGTACTGACCCATAGAATGAAGATCTGTTGAGAAGCTTGCTCCTGCAGGGAAAATGCCCTTCTGGTCCTTGCCTTCACTTTCACCGAACAACTGCTTCCACCACTCAATGAAATACTGAAGCTCAGGTTCATAATTCACAAGCATCTCAATATCCTTGCCTTTTCTGTGCAGAATATTTCTGATTGCTGCATACATATAACAGTCGTTTTCGTAAACATCATCTTTTGCATAAAGCTCCATGGCATCACGGGCGCCAAGCATCATTTTTTCAATATCAGCTCCGCATACCGCAATGGGAAGAAGTCCAACAGCAGTCAGAACCGAGAATCTGCCGCCCACATCATCGGGAACAACAAATGTCTCATATCCTTCTTTGTCTGCAAGATTCTTGAGTGCACCCTTTGCTTTGTCTGTTGTGGCAAAAATTCTCTTCTTTGCTTCCTCCTTGCCATACTTATTTTCAAGATATTCCTTGAAAATACGGAAAGCAATTGCAGGCTCGGTTGTTGTGCCCGACTTTGAAATTATGTTCACCGAAACATCCTTGCCCTCAATTGATTTGAGCAGCCCGTTAATATAATTGGGACTGATGCTGTTTCCTGCAAAGAAAATCTGAGTTTTTGAAGTGTAGTTATAAAAAGGTCCTGTCAGGAAATCAATTGCCGCCTTTGCACCAAGATAAGAACCTCCGATACCGATAACAATAAGCACATCGGAATTTTCACGGATTCTTTCAGCAGCCGCCTTTATGCGTGCAAATTCATCCTTATCATAATTTTCGGGAAGGTCAACCCAACCCAAAAAGTCATTTCCTGCACCGGTTTTGTTGTGAAGTGCAGCATGTGCAGTTTTTACCTGCTCCTTTACATTCACTATTTCTTCTTCATTGAAAAATTTCAATGCCGACTTATAATCAAAAGTTATATTTTTCATCATCAAATCTCCTAATAAATTTATTCTGAATATATTTTACCATATATTTTCCAATATTTCAATAGGAATTTTTATGTTATTTAATACTTCTTCCGACAAAAATTTTGTAACATCCGTATGACCTCAATCCTTCTGTATAACCGAGCAAACTCATTCCGAGCTTGTTATAGGCTATTTTACAAATGACTCATCCATATATGCTATGCACAAAGAAGACACCTATACTTTTAATTTGTCTTATTTGTGTATTGTATTGATATATTTTTTTATTTACAATGAGTATAAAGCTTTTCACCAAAGGAGGATTTGATATGACAAACTGTGCTTTAGAATTGGATATGCATCGAAAAATTGTAGACGGCTCACCCGAACAATTGCGTAGTGCAATAAAAAACGCTGCAAATCTCAAAATTTACACCGAATTCAAACACAACGAACATATTGACACTTCATCAGATAACGATGAAATGATTAGGGAAGTTTCAGACTTCCCTGCCACATACCTTATTGATGACCGCTGGGCATGCGGTATTATGACCCTGCGTCAGCCGGTAAGCCTGCCGGACCGTTTTGGAGACAGGGCATCCATGTCCTTTTTCATGTATAACGAAAACGGTCTTCAGGCCTGTGCTCGGCCTTTCCTTGACCACAGTGGATACTTTGAATGTCTTGATACTCCGCCCGGTCCATCATTTAATAGTGGTCCCGATGAAAAACCAATGATTTATATGCATGAAATTGATGATATACAGGATAGCGAAAATTCTCAAATCCGCAATTTTGTTTATGATTTCTATTCATATAAATATATCGTTCAGGATGATTGGACCGAGGTTTTGTCCCACGACGAAAACGGCAATGTTATTTCAGGTTCAGCCAAAGCGCTTGATGAAGCATCTTCTGCCGGATATGAAATAAAAGTGGGTATAAGCGGAATATGTGATAGTCTCTGCAACGAAACAAGCAAAACACGTCACGAACTTTTCATTGAAACAGGTCCTCATTACTACTATAGCGAAACAGGATTTATGGTTGTAGAAACAAGACCCTTTGTCAGGGTGTGTCCTGAAATTCCTATGAGCTACAAAAAAAATAATTGGGATTTTGGCTGGGCAATTGCAAGAAGCGATGGTCACGTTGCCGGATTGTTCTACGATCCATATACCCTTAAAATTCGCCGAACATACACAAAACACGCTATGCGCTGGTTTGTTCGCAAAAAATAAAATTACAGGCTGTTGTATTAAATTTCCTCAAGGAATTTAATACAACAGCCCTTTTTATACCTTTGCAAGACCCTTTTGTTTTTTATATTCTCCGGGTGTGCAACCATACATTTTCTTAAATTGGACATAAAAATAACTTTCTGATACAAAAGCTACTTCTTCCACAATCTGAGCTACAGTTTTGTCTGTATACAGCAATAGCCGACATGCTGCATTTAATTTTCTTTCCAACACCAATTGGGCAAGTGACTTATTGTAATATTTGTGAACTATTCTTGATGTTTGTCTCAAGCTAAGACATAAATTGTCAGCAATTGACTGCAAGGACAAATCATTGTTAATATCATTAATCATTTCCTCTATCTCCACAAGATAGCTTTTTGTACCGACAAAAGATTTTATTTCTTGTTCCTTGCTATTCAACTTATAAAGCTTGTAAAAAATCAATTTTAAAATGCATTCCACCATTTCGTCAGTAGTACTTTTTTCTAAAAAAAGAAGTTCTTCAAGTTCTTTGACATATGTATATAACTGTTCATTTGTTTTCAATCTGAAAGGTTTTTCATTAGTCAAAAAATTCTTTATAAACTGTCCAAAGTCACTGTTCAACTTTCCGTTATTCATTTCAACATCAAAAAGTATTCTGTAGTCACCACGTCTAAAAGACAGATGACCAAAATTGGGCGGCACGCATAATGCACAGTTCTTGTATTGTTCAATTTCATTCTCAACAAATAAAGTGAGAGGGTATTCGCCAACAAAAAACAACTCATATACCAAATGACTATGTTGGTGCTTCATGGAACAAACATAATCGTCAACAGGTCCGAAATTAAATATATTTGAATATGAATTATCAATGTTTACAACTAAAGACACATCATCAATTCTCAAATTATAGCTCGTTGTCATTTTAGGTTCCATTTCCTCCTCTCATTTCATGCCATATCCGCAAACAATTGTGAAGTGCCGCATCGCATATGCCACTGGGCACCTGTTTATAATATATCACACACAACAAATTTTATCAACTCCTAATTTCAGCTCCTGCTATGGCAAAATATCTCTATCACGCACTACCTCTTCCGACAAAAAATTTGTAACATCTGTGT
>JAZRMZ010000104.1:0-8501 GCA_045647905.1 Clostridia bacterium | reverse complement strand
CTCCTCTGTTTCATTTGTAACTTTATATTTTTCGCTCACCCGACTGCCCACAATGGCCAGAACTTCTGCCCCTGTACACAAAAGCGGTATCTTGTTTCTGTCCTGCCTCGGAATCTTGCTGTCGATGAGTATATTTTTTATTTTCTTGGTTTTTCCGTCAGAGAACCAAACCATACGGTCGCCGTCCCTACGGCTTCGGATAAACAACTTCTGCCCTGCAATCATATCAAAGCTCAAAGCAATTTCGTTTATCTTGCATTTATAGCTTTTTGCATCTTCAATACGCAAACCGATGTTTTTGTTTACCGATTCAACAAAAATTGTCTGTCCGGGGCAAACCTCAGCAAAAAAAGAGTCACCCTCGGCATCAATCTTTTTTATTTCCTCACGGCCTTTGAAAACAAGCCAGCCGTACTGGATTTCCGCACGGGCTTCACGGGGCAAGCTGATTTCCGCCCCCGTGTCCTTTGACATCAGTTCAAAAATGTCATCAATGTGTTTTCTTTCAAGTTTGAGACCCTTCTGCGCATCCTCCGCCGCAATACGCAAAACCCGTGCCGCAATTGATTTTTCAACCATTCCAAGGCTTTCAATATGAAGCATCACCGGTTTTTTTTGCGGCAACGGACTCCTGATTCTGTCATAAAACCGTCTTGCATAATTATTCAAAAATCCCGCATCTTCACCGGCATTCTTTGAAAGTCGGCAAAGGCTGTCGTCAATTCTTTCATTAAATTCCTTTTTCAGATAAGGAAATAGCTCATTGCGTATCTTATTTCTTGTGTAATCATTATCTGAGTTTGTTGCATCAACACAAAAGCTCAGTCCCTTTTCATTACAATAATACTCAATTTGTTCTCTTGAAACATCAAGAACGGGACGGATAACACCATCCTCACGCACATACGAGATTCCTTTCAGACCGTCAATTCCCGTACCTCTGAGAATCCTCATAAGCACCGTTTCAGCATTGTCGTTTTTATTATGTGCTGTTGCAACCTTACTGATTCCGTGAGCTGTTGCAAGTTCCGAAAAAAATTCATATCTTGCCATTCGGCCCGCTTCTTCCAAAGTCACTTTTCGACTTTTTGCAACCTGAGGAACATCAACCCTCTTTGAAAAAAAAGGTATTTTGTTTTCAAGGCACAGCTTTTCCACAAAAGCTTCGTCGGCATCTGCCGCTTCGCCCCGAATCCCATGGTTCAGATGTGCGCAGACAATTTCAAAACCCAATTCCTTTTTCAATTGATTGAGAACATGAAGCATACAAACAGAATCCGCTCCGCCGGAAACCGCCGCCAGCACCTTTTCTCCGCTTTCAATCATATTATGTTCACGGACAGTTTCCCGAACTGTCTGCAAAAGGCTACTTTCCTTATTCACGGCTTCCACTCCAGTTAGAAAATTTAGTGAATTCACCAAGCCATGTCAGGTATTCATAACCTGTTTCACCGTTTCTGTGCTTGGCAAAAATGCACTTGGTTCTGTTGGGTTCTTCTGCTTCCTCATTATATGCACCCTCACGGTACAGAAACAGTACCATATCGGCATCCTGCTCAATGGCACCCGATTCACGAAGGTCGCTGAGCATAGGTTCTTTGTTGTCACGCTTTTCAACAGCACGGCTAAGCTGCGAAAGTGCAATAACAGGTATGTTCAAATCATTTGCCATAACCTTGAGGGCACGGGAAATATCTGAGATTTCCTGCTGACGGTTTCCTTCGCCACGCGAACCGCTTCCGCTGATGAGCTGAAGGTAATCTATAACAACCATACCAAGGTTATGTTCCATTTTCAGTTTACGACACCTTGCAACAATTTCAGGAGCCGTAATCGAAGAAGTATCATCAATATAAATGCTCGCACGGCTGAGCACGTCAACCGCCTCACCGATTTTTTCCCATTCCTCATCCCGTATGTTACCTTTTTTCAAGCTCTCGGAATTCACCATTGACTCGCTGGAAAGCATACGGTTTGCAATTTGAATACCGGGCATTTCCAGATTGAAAACTGCAACTGTTGCACCTGTTCCAATCGCCACATTCTGCGCAATGTTCAGGGCAAAACTTGTTTTACCCATACCGGGACGTGCGGCAATAAGAATCAGCTCCGAACCATGAAATCCCGCTGTACGCCTGTCCAAGTCAATAAATCCCGTTGAAAGACCGGTGATATCTCCCTCATTTTCGGAAAGCTCTGCCAGTTTTTCAACACTTTGTCCAAGATACGTTCTGAGATGCACAGGTCCCTTTGAGCTTCTCTCCTGAGAAAGGTCAATGAGTTCCTGTTCGGTTCTGCCGATTATTGCATCGGGTTCTTCATCACCCCGATAGCTTTGTTCAAGGGCTTTTTCGGAAATTTTGATAAGGTTTCTGAGAAGTGCTTTCTGAGAAACAATCTGTGCATAATGCTTCACGTTTCGGGTGGTTGGAACCATGTTCATGGTCTCCATAACATAGTCAAGCCCGCCAACCGATTCAAAACTTCCGCGCAAGGTCAACTGATCCTTTATGGTAACAATATCAATGGGCTTTCCCAGATTATACAGTTCAACAATGGTGTCAAAAAGCTCCTTGTTGCGTTCAATATAGAAGTCCTCCCCACGGCAGATTCCTATTGCGTCGGGAATACACTGAAGATCAAGAAGCATTGCACCCAAAACAGATTGCTCCGCTTCACGGCTGAACGGCATACTCCGCTCAAACTCCGACAATCCCTGACTCATATTCTCTTCCACGTATACTCCCCTCCTTTGTGATTTTTTATATATTATTTCTGTTCGGTCACATTAACCTTGAATTTTCCCGTAATCTGAGGATAAAGACGAACCGTCACTTCGGTTTCACCGCAGTTTTTTATTCCGTCTTTCAGTTCAAACTTTCTTTTGTCAATATCAATATTATACTGTGCCTTGAGAGCCTCTGCCACATCCTTTGACGTGATTGAGCCAAAGAGCTTTCCGCCTGCTCCTGCCTTTGCCTGAAGTTTCACAACAATGTCCTTCATTCTTTCGGCAATGTTCTTTGCCTTTTCCTCTTCAAGATTTTTACGGTATGCTTCAGCACCCTTTTTGCCTTCAAGGTCATTGATCGCCTGCTTGCTTGCTTCAATTGCAACACCCTTGGGAAGAAGGAAGTTTCTTGCATAGCCATCGCTGACATTAATCAAATCTCCTTTTTTTCCCTGACCTTTTACATCCTGTGTAAGTATAACTTTCATGTTTTTCGTAACCTTTCCGCCCACAAACTGAATTTCAATACCGATTGGTGAGCACAATCAGCTGTTTTTTAAATTAGTTTTCGCCAACAACCTCATCAATTGCTTCACGCAAAAGTCTGTCGGCTTCTTCAATGGTTGTATCCTTCAACTGAGCACCCGCAATCGTTATATGACCGCCGCCACCCAGTTTTTCAAGGATAACCTGAACATTAACCTTTTCAAGAGAGCGTCCGCTTATGAGAACCTTATCTTCGGTCTTTGCAAGAACAAAGGATGCCTCAATTCCCGAAATATCAAGAAGTTCATCAGCCGCCTGCGCAACCGCAACAGACATATCGGGACATTCGTTATAAAGATATGACAGCGCAATATTTTCCTTGTATACAACCGCCGTTCTGATAATATCAGCCTTTGCAATGTAACTTTTGATATTTGTCTTGAACAGTCTTCTGACACTGACAGGGTCAACACCCATACGTCTGAGGTACGACGCCGCCTCAAAGGTTCTTACACCTGCTTTAAAAGTGAATCCCTTTGTATCCATAAATATACCGGAATAAAGAGCCTCTGCCTCCTGCTTGGTCAACCTCTCACCGTCCAGCAGATACTGAAGCATTTCAGTTATCATTTCACTTGCCGACGATGCATATGGCTCGTGATAAGTAAGCACTGCATTTTCAATAAAATCTTCACTTCTCCGATGATGGTCAATGAGCACAATATTCTTTGCGTGCTCCAAAAGTTCAGGACATTCCACCATGCTTGGTCTGTGAACGTCAACAACCGTCACCAGTGTTTCCTTGTCATAAATATTCAATGCGGTTTCTTCAGTAATGAAAACATCTTCATACTGCGGAATTTCTCTGAATTCGTTCAGCAAAATCTTTGCATTGCTCTCACCGCCGTTGATAATGATAAATGCTTCTTTTCCGCATCGCTTCACGGCTTTCAGAATACCTATCGCCGCACCGAGGCTGTCCATATCCGACCGTGAATGTCCCATAATCAGCACCTTGCCGGACTGGTTCACCAGTTCACGGAACGCATGGGAAACAACTCTCGCCTTGACCTTTGTACGTTTTTCAACCTCACGGGTCTTTGCACCAAAGAATGTGAAATTGGCTTCATCGCGTATTATCGCCTGATCGCCGCCTCTGCCAAGAGCCATATCCATTGCAAGCCTTGCAAACTTGTCATTTTCGGCAACATCGGCACCGTTTTTGCCAATACCGATGCTCAAAGTCGCAGGAATCTGATTATCCTTGTCAATGGCACGAACCTCGTCAAGAACAGCAAACTTGTTGTCAACAATTTTTTTGAAATTCTTGTTGCTGAAAAACACAACAAACTTATCTTTTTCGTACTTCCGCACAACACCGTTTCCGATGCTTATCCACGCATTGATTTTCTGGTCAATTTCTCCAAGCAAAGCTCCGTGGTTGGAGTCGGGTGTTTCCTTGAGAACTTCATCATAGTTGTCAATTGAAACAATGGCTTCAATCATTCGTTCATCTTCACGCAACTGTTCCATCCGAACTTCTTTCGTCTTGTCAACAAAATAAATAACCACAAGCCGTCTGTCCGAGCCTGCCTTGCCGCCTGCAATATTACCCCAGACTTCATAATGATTGTCACCAATTGTCAGATTTATCTTTGTTTGTTCCTCGTCTTCAATAAACTTACTAATCTGAATATCGGGAATATAGTCCTGAATAAGCCTTCCAAACAAATCGCCCTGACCAACGGTTTCGCCAAACCAGTCATTGTACCAGTTGATTTCACCAACCATATCGGTTATAACCAAAGGCCCGGGATAATTCAACAGCGAACCACGTGAATTATCATTAAGACAAAACTCAAGCTGCTGAATATAATTCAAAAATTCCTTTTCACTCTTTTTCACATGAAACAGCTCAAAAGCTATTATCCCAATTGTCATAAATAGCTCAAAACCCGCCCCGGCACTTTTCCTCGCAAGCATAACAAATCCAAGCGCCAGCAAAATCACAGCATATACACTCAAACGTATATATCGTCTTTTTTTATTAAAAAAAACCTTTGCAGCTGTTTTTTCACTTTTCATCAGGACTCACCTCCATCACAAATCAGATTCTATTCCTCAATTCTGCCAAGTTTCCTGAAATCACGGCTGCTGTCCAGAATTCCCGCAATAACAAGCACGTCAACAATCAATGCAAAAATCAGTCCCGCAACCAAAAATGTTGCAACATAAATCAAAACTCTGAGAATTGCAGGTCTGACAACTTTTCCCAGCAAAAAATCAAAAAGCGAAAACCCGCAAACCGCAATGATTGTGTAAAGTATAAACACAGCATTTGCAAGCACAGCCCAAAAACCTGACCCCTGCTCCGAGAAAATATAAACAAGATACAAAAGAACCGCAATCCATGTCATGCTCCGTGGCGCACGCATCCTTGAAAACTCAACAATCCGCACCTCTGCAGCCTTGGTTTTGCGTATGGCAAAGCCGCCGAGTCTGAGAGTTACATAGCCCATAAGCATTGACAAAACAACAATAAATGACGGAAAATATGTATGAAGCATAAGATTCATCATGGCAATAGCTTCATCAAACATTCCGCTCAGATTCACGCCGTTGTTAATCAAACCGGTTTCCGTCACCTGTGAAATCATAACCGACATTGTCTGCCTTGTCCCCTCAACAATTCCATTAAGCAAATCATCAACCGAAACTCCAAAGATTCGGTCCATTGCCACAAATTCAAAAATCCAGCCAAGACCAACAAAAGCACAGGTTGCAAGAAGAGCCGAATAAAAGGGTTGCTTCCTTCCAAGCATATAACCTGCAACAAGACCCGGCAAAACGGCAACAGCAACGGTTGTGACTGCGTTTGCCCAATGTCCCGCCGCAAACCAATATGCAAATCCCGTAACAACAAGCACCGGCACAGAAAGCTTCAAATCATATTTCGATGAAAAAACCGCAAATGGAACACCACTGCACATCAAAAAAACAATTGAAGCAACGGGCACAAATCCTGCCAGTATAAGCAATATCAAAGTTGCGCCCATGACCGCAATAACATCACGGGCTTTTTTCATTATGTCATTACCCTTCATAATCCTTCTCCCGTGCAAAAAACTTTTCCGTTTTCTCAGAAAAAGCACATTATGCACCACATTTTACAGTATAATATGATATTATACCAAATCTATAAATTTTTTTCAACCATTTCAGACTAAAAATTTTACCAATCTCAAAAAATTTGACAAAAATTTTTATTTAAAAACACATTTTCCGCCCACAAAAGTTTTTTCCACTCTGATTTTTCTGATTTCTTCGGGATTCTTGTTGATAATCGGCTCCGAAAGCACAACAAAATCCGCCAGTTTTCCCGCCGCAAGACTTCCCTTTATATTTTCTTCAAATGAAGCATAGGCTCCGTAATAAGTGTAGCATTTGAGTGCGTGCAAAAAATCAATTCTCTCTTTTTCTCCGATAATTCTTTCTGATTTCAAATCCATACGTTCCATTGCCGCCGCAATTCCAAAAAGCGGCTCAAATTCTTCAATGACCATTGCATCCGAACCAAAGGGCGTGATTATCCCCATATCTCTGAAGGTTTTCAGGGGCATAACATATTCAATTCTGTCTCTGTAATACTTATCAAAAACACCACCCCAAACCGACAAAAAACCGGGATTGGGCACGGGAAGCACTCCCAAAGCCTTTATCCGCTCCGTCAAATCAGGTCTGCACAAAAAACAATGTTCAATTCTGTGCCGCGGATCTTTTCGGGGATAAAGATTCATTGCCTTCTCATAAGAATCCAAAACCATTTCAATCGCCTTGTCACCAACAGCGTGCGCCGTCAACTGAAAGCCCCTTCTGTGACCTTCAACAAAAACGTTGTCAAGCTCCTCCTGCGTAAAAGTTGTTGGCGTCACTTCACCAAGGTGCATCAGAGGAACAGATGTTGCACAGGTTCCCCCAACTGCAGAACCGTCTGCCATAAGCTTTATGGGGCCAATTTTCAGCATATCATCACCGAGCCCCGTATAAAAACCGCCTCCTATTGCAGTCTGTGCTGTTTTTATCTGCTCACCCTTGCCAAACAAAGTCCAGAGCATGGGATAAGTACGGCAAGTGAGAACACCTTTTTCCTTTGCCCCTTGCAGGGTGCGGAATGTTGCTGTTCCAAAGCCTCCTGCATCGTGAACAGATGTTATACCCTTTGAAGCAAGTGTTTTGCAAAAGTCTTCAATTCCCGTAATCAGTTCTTCATCGCCGGGCAAAACCGGAGCTTTTTCAAGCATAACAAAATGCGCTGTTTCAATCAGAAGCCCCGAGGGATTTCCCGTGCCGTCTTTTTGCACTCCTTCAATATCCGGATTCAGCCCCGATACTTCAAGCGCCCTGCTGTTTGCCACACTCATATGTCCGCTTGTGTGAATTATCAGCAACGGATTATGGGGAGCTGCACTGTTTAATTCTTCAATTGTCAAATGTCTTTTTTCTTTCAGGCTCTCATGACTGTAATTGCTTGCAATTATCCATTCTTCCTCTTTAATTTGGGCAGATTTTATTTTGTTCAGCAACTCCTCAACCGACGTCACTCCCGCCTTTTTTGAAACATCAATCTGATTTGTAATCTTCGCTCCTGCCACCGCCATATGGATATGACAGTCAATAAAGCCCGGAACAACCGCCCTGCCTTTCAAATCCACCCATTCTGTATACTTATCCGCAAGACGCAACGTTTCAACCGTCTTGCCAACACACATAATCCTTTCGTCTTCCACCAGCATGGCTTCGGCAATATCGTTATTTTTATTAACCGTTATAATCTGTCCGTTATAAAATAAAGTCTTTTTGGTCATATCCAAACTCCTCTCATTATTCATTTTATCCCGATTTATGGAGAAAAATTCCTAAAAGAATAAAATGACACAAATGAAAGGCATTTCACATACAAATTCTTCACTACGTTCAGAATGACACTATTTTTGCACTGTTCTGTGCACTTGATCCGAAAGGGTAGTCATGCTGAGCTTGTCGAAGAATCCTTTCTGTCAAAGATTCTTCACTGCGTTCAGAACGACACTGTTTTGCACTGTTCTGTGCACTTGACCCGAAAGGGTAGTCATGCTGAGCTTGTCGAAGCATCCCGTCTTTCAAAGATTCTTCACTGCGTTCAGAACGACACTGTTTTGCACTGTTCTGTGCACTTGACCCGAAAGAGTAGTCATGCTGAGCTTGTCGAAGCATCCCGTCTTTCAAAGATTCTTCACTGCGTTCA
>JAZRMZ010000103.1:0-15067 GCA_045647905.1 Clostridia bacterium | reverse complement strand
GCCTCCGACTTTGTGTAGTTTGTCATACCGCCTTTGGTGTAGAAGTAATCGGGAATAACGCCATCCTTATTCATCTCAGTTCCCTCATAAAGGTTGTAATCAGGACCAAGCATACCCATATACGAGCCTATATTAATAATAGAGCCGCTGCCTGCATCGCACATTTTGTTACCAAAGGCACGGGTAATAAGAAAAAGTCCGGTTGCATTGATTGTCATACTCTTTTCCCAGCTTTCCTTTGTGTCGGAATAACCCTTCATAGTACGTGCAACAGCATTATTTACAAGAATATCAACCTTGCCTTCTTTTTCATAAATTTTATCACGAAGTGCAAGAATGCTCGCCTCATCAGCCAGGTCAAGAGATTCTGCATAAACCTTGTAACCCTCGTCACGCAGACCCGATGCAACAACCTCGTTTGCTTCAACATTACGTGAAGCCATATAAACAGTTGCTCCTGCCATTGCAAGTGCTCTAACAAGCTGTTTGCCGTAAAGTCCTGCACCGCCGCTGATAACAGCAACTTTTTCGTCAAGATAAAAAGTTTTCATAAATTCATTCATAACGAATACCTCCATTTTTGCTTTAAGCCGTATTGTATACATTTTAGCACTAATTAGTTTCGTTTTGCTATTGTAACAAAGGACATAAAAATAACAAATTGTCCATTTTTTCCAATACTTATACTAATTTAGGGCAAAAAGAAAACTTCTTCCATGTCGTCATAATACTTACCTTCACTATGACCTGAAAAGCAGGGTCTTGTATGACTCCACCATTCAAGCATTATGGGGTATTCCTCCATTTTTTTCATATCAGCCTCATAGTCGTCACCTGTATATGTGTACATTGTAAAAACTTTATTACCAATGATTGAAATGGAATAGTCATGCATATTACTTTCCTGAATTATTTTGCAGATTTCAGGCCATGCATTCCGATGCAGTTCAGCATATTCCTCAACTTTTTCGGGTTTAAGTTCTGAATATAAAATAAACTTTTTCATAAAATAACCTCCTCAGTTTTTATAAATATAATATCCTACTTTTTGGTACATGTCAAGAATGTACGGAAAGTTTACATATAATGAACGTGTTGCGTTGGAAAACATTTTTAAATGTTTTCCCGGGTCAAAGCCGTGCTTTGCATCGGAATTTGCAAAACAAATTCCGACACTTCATTGCAACGTAGTCCTCGAAAATTATTTTCTTAAAATAATTTTCATAGCGGCAAATGCATTGCCGCTGTGGAATAGCATCACAACGCTATTTCGACCGAGGACATTCGTTATAATCAACAATTCCTTTAATCTTGCTGAAGGCAAAATGCTGAGTTGAATACAAACTGTATTTTCCCGAAATCACAAAACTAACACCGCAGGCAATTGCAAAAAACACCAGACCCTGACCACCAAACACCTCAACCGAAAGTAATATGGAAGCAAATGGACAATTCACAACACCGCAAAACAGCGCAACAAATCCAATCGCAGCACCAAATGCAGGATTTAATCCCAAAATCGCCCCCACAACACAACCAAATGTTGAACCTACGAAAAATGTCGGAACAATTTCGCCGCCCTTGAATCCGGTTGAAATGGTAACAACGGTGAATAAAATTTTCAATAAAAACGCTTCGTATTTCGCATCCCCTGTCATGGCTCTTTGAATTACGCTCATTCCGGCACCGTTATAATCACGGCTTCCCACAATTGTTGTCAGCAAAATAATTGTCAAACCGCCAACAACTGCGCGCAAGAAAGGATTGGGTAATAAATTTTTTATTTTTGTGTGACCATTTTTCATCGCAAGACAGAACAAAATAGCCACCAAACCGCATAAAAATGCGAGAATAACGGTTTTAAGCAAAAGAACAGACGAAAACTCACTTGCAATTTCCACGCTGAACCTGACGGGAGTTAATCCAAAAAAGACAGCCATTCCATAAGCAGACAACGCCGAAATAAAACATGGAACAATTGCCGCCGCATTGATTACACCAACACAGGCAACCTCAACGGCAAAAATTGCCGCAGTAACAGGTGTCCCGAACAATGCCGAAAAAACAGCACTCATTCCTGCCATAACAACAATTTTCAAATCATCTGTTTTTAGGCGAAATATTTTTCCGAGATTATACCCTGCACTTCCGCCCAACTGCAATGCAGCACCTTCTCTGCCTGCCGAACCTCCAAGCAAATGTGTTATGAGAGTGCTGACAAATATCAACGGCATCATTATTATCGGAATCTTTTCACCGCTCTGCGCCGAAGAAATAACATGATTTGTGTCAAGTTTGCCAAAACGCTCCGACAGATAATACATGAGTGCAATCACCAAACCGCCTATGGGCAACAGGTATAACAGCCATGAATGATTTCCGTTAAGCTCCGCCACAAAATCAAGCCCTTTATGGAACAAAACTCCAACAAAACCGCAAATCAATCCAAGTACAGTGGCACAAACCAACCATTTAATAAAATATTTTATGTATTCAAATGACATTATTAATCCTTTTTTTAAACTATCCACTTTTTTCACCTTATTCTATTATATTTTCCCGATAAAAATCCGAATGCCGTCATATGACATTCGGATTCAATGTTATTGATTATTTCTGTTTTTTTGCCATTTCCAATTTTGTCTGACGACGCTGTTTAACTTCTTCGGACATTGGCTTAATATCCCCTGCAGCAGTCAAAGCACTGCGTGTCATCAAAGGACCAACAAGTTCATAAATAAGTACGGCAAAAAGTGTTATGTTTCTTATCAAATTACCTTCAGCACCCAATGTTTCGGCAGCAATGGTACACATTCCAAGAGCAACACCTGCCTGAGGCAAAAGGGTTATACCCAGATATTTACAAATATTGTTATCACACTTGACAGCTTTTGCACTTACCAAAGAACCAAAATATTTTCCAAGGGAACGGAAAATAATATAAACAACACCAATAAGCACAATATAAATATCCGAAAATACGCCAAGCTCAAGCTCTGCACCGCTGATTACGAAGAATAAAGCAAACAACGGCGATGTCCATCTATCCGATTTTTCCATCAAATCGTGTGAAAGGGGACAAATATTGCAAAATACCGTACCCAGCATCATACAAACAAGCAGTGATGAAAATCCGATGTGAATCGAACCTATTTCAATCTTGAACATTGACAACGCAACTGTAAGAAAAACAAATGCAATAGTCATATTCAAACGGTTTGTATTTGAGTTAAACAGCTTTTCAAGCTGTGTCAGAATCCAGCCCATAATTGCACCCAAAGTAAGTGAGCAAGCAATTTCAACCAAAGGATTAACAATTATTGAAACCAAATCAACAGTGCCTGCAATCAAAGTTTTTGCAATTCCAAAGCAAACGGCAAAAACAACAAGACCAACTGCATCGTCAAGAGCAACAATCGGCAAAAGAAGATTTGTCAAAGGACCCTTTGCCTTGTACTGTCGAACAACCATCAATGTTGCTGCAGGAGCCGTTGCCGTTGCAATAGCACCCAAGGTCAAAAGCTGTGGAATGGAAATCTTTCCGGGAAGAAGTAAATATACCGCAAACAATGCAACATCAACAAAGAGTGTTGCTACCAATGCCTGAAATATACCGATAACACACGCTTGCTTACCTGTTTTCTTCAAGTCCGAAACTCTGAATTCATTACCAATTGAAAAAGCAATGAATCCAAGTGCAACATCCGAAACCAGGGAAAGTGCGGCCACAGCATCATGGGAACTGAATCCCAGACCCTCAAAGCCCAATCTTCCAACACAGTAAGGACCAATCAAAATTCCCGCAATTAAATACGCTGTTACTGCAGGCAATTTCAAGGGTTTGAAAACTCTCGTCATAAGCAAACCTGCAAGAAGTGCAACAGAAACTGATAATAATGTACTCATTTTTTCGCTTCCTTTATGTTATAATTTTTATTGGACAGATAAAACTGTTTTAAGTCAAACTTTTGATATTATAACACCATTTACGAAAAGTTTCAAGGATTTTTTTAACAAAAAAATAAAAAAACATAAAATTCTTTTGTATGTTTTTAATTACTTTTCCCGTATGCATTATTTCTTACATAAAACCGAAGGCGTAAGGACAACAAATTATAATATTGCGACAAGGCAGCAAATTGTTGATTTTATTTGTTTTTGTTAAAATGTTTATATAATCAATTTCATTTTTTCTCTTTACTATAAACCGGTTTTGTGATAAAATAAATATAAATAACCTTGAAAGGAAGCTGTAATATAATGAAACGTTCAGAACTTAACAAAATAATGAAAGATGCTGTAAAATTTATTGATGAAATGAATTTCAAACTTCCGCCTTTTGCTTTCTGGAATCCCGAAGAATGGGCAGAAAAAGGCAATGAATATGATGAAATCCGTGACAATATGCTTGGTTGGGACATAACCGACTTCGGTTCGGGAGATTTCTTCAAAATCGGCCTTTTGATGTTCACCGTACGAAACGGAAATTTCAACGACAAAAAGTACATAAAACCCTATGCTGAAAAACTTCTTATTGTTGAAGAAGGTCAGGTTACACCCTATCATTTTCATTGGAGCAAAATGGAAGACATCATAAACCGTGGCGGCGGAGATTTAATGGTAAAGGTGTATAATTCAACTGAGGACGAACAGTTTGCAGATACCGATGTTGATATTTACAAAGACGGATGCCATTTCACCGTAAAAGCAGGCGAAGTTGTTCGCATCAAGCCGGGTGAAAGCATATCCATTCAAACGGGAATGTATCACACCTTCTGGGCAGAAGGGGGCAAAACTCTCCTCGGCGAAGTTTCAAAGGTGAATGACGACAGAGTTGATAACAGATTTTATGAACCCACAGGAAGATTCCCCGAAATTGATGAAGACGAATCACCCCTTTACCTTTTGGGCAACGAATATCCAACAGCTAAATAATATTTCAAAACGCCTCAAAAGGGCAGAACGGAGAAGTTATGGACAAGCAGATTAGACCTGGTTTTTTCAGCATTACCGCACATTCTGATGTAAAACGTACCGAATTTGACACAAAAAACGAACAAATCCTTTTCAGCGGCAGGCAAGTGGATGTCGTTTTTTTTGGTGACTCAATAACGCAAAACTGGGATTTGGAGATTTATTTCAATTCCTGCAGCTTAAAAATCAATCGTGGAATCGGAAGCGACACTGTTTTCTTTGCTGAAAAAAGATATGAAGCCGATGTTTTGCAGTTGAACCCCAAAGCCGTAGTTATGCTTCTGGGAATAAATGACTTGCTTAAAACTGCACCTGACCTGTGGAACAAAACTCCGGGCGCAGACCCCGAAGAAATCCTATGTAGCATTGAAAAGGGTTTCAGAAGTATGCTTTCAAAATCAAAGGACGTAAAGATTTATGTTTGCTCTGTTTTACCCCAATCTCTTTGCGAACCCTTTGACAGAAAGTTTTTTGACAAGTACATAGTGAAAACCAATATACTTTTGAAGAAGCTTTGTGATGAATATTCTGCCGAATATGTTGATTATTACGAAAGCATCGCCAAAGACGGACTTCTCCCTGAAGAATTTACCCCCGACGGCGTTCATCCCAACGCAAAATGCTATGCACTTATGGCAGAAATTCTCAAGAAAAAGGTTGATTTATTATGAAAAAAGTGTATATGATAGGAAATACTCACTTTGACCCCGTATGGCTTTGGAAATGGGATGAAGCTATGTCTTCAATCACAGCAACATTCCGTTCCGCACTTGACCGTATGAAGGAATACCCCGACTTTAAATACTCTTTTGCAACTCCTCCTGTGTTTGAATGGATAAAAAAAACCAATCCGCAAATGTTCGAAGAGATTAAACAACGTGTAAAAGAGGGTCGCTGGGAACTTGCCGAAGGCTGGTGGGTTCAGCCCGATTGTTATTCGCCATCAGGCGAGAGTCTGGTGCGCCAAGGACTGTACGGACAAAAATACCTTATGGACAATTTTGAGATGTATTCCGAAACAGTATTTAACATCGACAGCTTCGGTCATCCTCCCACACTTCCACAGATTCTTTCAAAAAGCCGTATAAAAAACTATGTGCTTTGCAGACCTGAAGGCAGACACATTGAGCTTTCAGAGCCTTTCTTTAACTGGGAATCAAAGGACGGGACAAAAATTCTTGCATACCGTGACGATGCACCCTACAAGCCCGATACAGGCGAAGCAATTGATGAAGCAAAAGATTGTCAATACGACACCATGCAGGTTTTTGGCGTAACCGACCACGGCGGCGCACCAACAATAAAGTCAATAGAACAAATTTATCAACGTGACAATGCTGTGTTTTCAACTGTTAAAGATTTTTTTAAAAACCGAAAAACAGACTACACCGTAACAAAAGAATTTGTCACGGGTGATTTTGGTGTTTATGCCAATCATTCCGAAATAAAAGCCCTTAACCGCACTGCCGAATATGCCGTATTGAATGCTGAAAAAGCTTCTGTCATTGCAGATAACTATGATATCATAGCATTAAAAAATTGTTGGCATGATATTTTATTTAATCAATTTCACGATATTCTGGGCGGAGCCTGCATCAAGGCGGCATACACCGATGCACGCAATATGCTTGGCAGAGCAATTATGACCGCAAATGAAATAACCCACTTCAATCTTTTGAAGGTTACCAACAACATTCAAATGCCGGGAAGCAATCCTGACAATGCATGGAATGTTGTTGTGTGGAATATGAATTCAATTCAGTTTGACGGTTATATTGAAGCAGAAGTCCAGTGGGCACACGAATTTCCGTGGTATGATAAAGAAATTATTCTTGAAGATGCCGAAGGTAATCGCTATGAATGTCAGATAATCAGAGAACGTTCTGTTATCCCGCGTTTCAGATCAAGATTTTTGTTTAAAGCGCAAATTCCTTCAATGGGCTATAAAGCATTCAAGGTTATTCAGACAAACTGCGAAATTAGAAACAAAAAAGTTGATAACCCATATATAACAGAAACAAATGACTACAAAATAACTCTTTCACAAATAGGTGAAATAACTTCTGTTTTCAGCAAAAATCTCAACAAAGAAATATGCAAAAAACTTTTTGTTCCTATGTGTTTTGCAGATGACGGTGATACATGGGCATTCAATATTGACAGTTACGGAGCACCCTGCGAGCCTTTCAAGTTTGAAAAAATTGAAGTAACCGAAAGCGGAACTTTGCGCACAACCATAAAGGTCACATATTCCTTCCGTTCTTCAAAACTTGAGATGTATTACAGCTTCTACAACAAGGAAGATTACATTGATGTCAGATACAAAGTAAACTGGAACGAAAAACACCTTGCATTCAAACTTATTACCGAAACATCCGGCAATGAGCATAAGGTTGCTGTTCCATACGGAAGCACAGAACGCTTTGAAACAAAAGCCGATGTTCCCATGGGCGAATGGCTGACAACAGACAACCTTACCTTCTGCACAAATCATATTTTTGCATATAATATGACCGAAAAGCAGCTTGGTTTAACGGTTCTCAGAAGCCCTATATACGGCGATTTGCGCCTTGGTGAGCTTGATTTGGACACAGATTATGATATTATGGAGCAAGGCATAACAGAAGGAAATATCCGTGTTTACCTCAAACAATACGTCAACGCACCTGAGCTTGCTGCAACATTCAACAATTCGCCTATTTTTCTTTGTGAAGCAAACCATTCCGGTACATTACCCTCAGAAAACAGCTATCTGGAGGTGTCGTCAGAAAGTGTGAACCTGACTGTGGTAAAAAAAGCCGAAGATAGCGAAAATTTGATTTTGCGCGGAGTTGAGTATTCAGGCATTGCACAGGAAATTGAATTAAAAATAAAAAATAATACATACAGGCTTTCCGTCAAGCCTTATGAAATTTTCACAGTTGCCTTTGATGGAAAAAGTATACAAAAAACTGATATGCTTGAAATTTGATTTTAAGGAGTGTTATAAAGAATTTTTAATAATTTTGACAGAATTGTTTTTGCAGGTGATTCGATAACAGATATGTGAAGCTTTCAACCCGTTGGCGAAGGTCTTTTTGACACGGTGGGGCACGGGTATGACCGTGATGTTGTCAACCTCAATCCCCACTGGGTTTCAATCTGCATAGGAATCAATGACGTATGCAGGGCAGTTTGACTGCCCTGCAATCAAAGATAATCACATTCTTCCGGATGAAAATGAAAAAAATGTGATTTTGATTTCAACAAAAATTAACATCTCAACAACCAAAGTACGCAACTTTCGCTTTTTTTTACCACAGATTCTTTAATTGTATTAAACCTTAATTATTCTATCAGAGAATCGGACTTTTATTTACATAAAAACTTTAAGAATTATGTAAAATTTCCCCTATATATTCCCCAAGAAAATCCAATATTGGTTTATTTTCCGCCTCATTCTCTAATGCGTGCGTTGTATTAATAATAACATTATACGGATTACTTAATATGACATATCTGTTTTCATCTATCTTTACAACATCATTGTTACCGGAACACGCCGTTCCGTTCTTTGCAAGTTCGAATTTATCAGCCATTTTTCATCACCTTTATATTATAATACCGAATCCTGCGTATTATAATATAATATTTGGAAGTTCGCCAACCGAAAGGAGCCAAGATTATGTACTGCGCTTATCTGAGAAAGTCAAGACTTGATATTGAAGCCGAACGTTACGGCAATACCGACACCCTTGACCGCCAAAGACAAATCCTTATTGATTTTGCCAAGTGTAATAATATTTCCATAAAGAAATTCTACAAAGAAGTTGTTTCAGGCGAATCAATAGATGCACGTCCCGAGGTACAAAAGCTTCTGGAGGACGTTGAAAAGGGTATCTGGGACGGTGTTCTTGTTGTGGAGGTTGAACGTCTTGCCCGTGGTGACACCATTGATCAGGGCATCGTTTCCCGTGCCTTTAAACGAAACGGAACAAAAATAATAACCCCACTCAAAACATACGACCCCTCAAATGAATTTGACGAAGAATACTTTGAGTTTGGGCTGTTTATGTCACGACGTGAATACAAGGTTATAACAAGACGTATTCAACGGGGCAGAATCCAAAGTGCAAAAGAAGGTAAGTTCCTTTCTTCCGTGCCGCCATATGGTTATGATAAAGTTAAAATCAAAGATGCAAAAGGCTATACTCTCGCCCCTAATAAAGACGAAGCACCCGTTGTAAAAATGATATTTGAAATGTACAATAAGGGTTTGGGAATTACGGCAATTGCCAATAAACTTGACCAAATGGGCATTGTTCCCAGATACCGTGATTGCTGGAGCAAGTCAACCATCAATGATATGCTGAAAAACCCTGTATACTTGGGTAAACTCCGTTGGTCATATAAAAAAGAAACCAAAGAAAAAGGTCATAGAACTCACCGTACCATAAACAAGGAATACATATTTGTTGACGGACTGCATCCGCCTTTAATAACCAATGAGGAATTTAACAGAGCACAGGAAACACGCAAAAATAACACTCACAAATCTGTGAAAAAGCCCCTTCAGCTTCAAAACCCCCTTTCAGGCATTATATATTGCAAAAAATGCGGATTTCCAATGACCCGTGTTGGTGCAAACAGTCGTAGCAAAACTGCAATTATACGATGTTCAAACAAAAATTGCAAAACCGTTTCAGCACCGATAAATCTCGTGGAAAATTCGATTATAACAAACATTGGTGAATGGTTGAAAACAATTGAAATCAACATAAAAAAAGATTACGGTGAATCCTTGGTTAGCAAAATAAACCGGAACACCCGTTCAAAACTTAAAAAAGAAATTGAAACCATCGAAAGTCAAATTGCAAAAACATTTGATTTCCTTGAACAAGGCATATATGACAGTTCCACTTTTTCCTCACGGAACACTCAACTTGCAATAAAAAAAATCAAAGCTGAAGAAAAACTTCTTGCAATTAATATTCCGGCAAAACAAACAAATACGGTAAACATTTTTCCTCAAATAAAATCATTGACAGATGTATATTTAAGTATCGAAGATATAACTGTCAGAAATACTATATTAAAAACCATTCTGAAAAAAGTTACATATTCCAAAAGCCAACGCAACACCAAAGGCAATGGCAACAATCCAAACTTTGAACTTGAAATATTTCCTCGTGTTTTTTCCGAATATCAGTCATGAAACTTGTTACCTGAATGTTCATACGTGTATCCCCATTCATATGTCATCAACAGCACCGCATCTGCATTCTCACTAACGACACGGTAATCATGACCCTCATACAAAAGACCTTTCTGCATATCCGACGTTTTGGGTGCCAGAGCCGCCACAACCTCATACCCCAAGGGGCTCAGTCTGCTCCGCAGTTTCCCTATGAACTCGCCGTATAAAAGAGCATCCTGAGGATAAACAAACTCAAAATCAATATCAAGTCCACCGTAACCCTTTGTCTGCATATTCTGCAATACCTCGGAAATAAGTGTTTCCTGTATATCAGAATTATTCAGAACAAGATTTGCAAGTTCATTGCTGAAATTCCCCTGCTCAGTCAGAGTGGACAGATGCATCCAGGGTATCACACCGTATTCTCCCGCAATCATAATCAATTCTTCATCATCAAGATCAACCAGACCGCCCGTATCGGTTATCCCATAAGTGAATGGCGTCAGATAATTCATATAGGGCAATGTGCTGCGGAGAAGATATTTGTCAATAAACGGATATGCATAACCGTTCACATCAATGTTACGCGTTCTGTCCGATTCATAGGCAATCACAAGGGTCTGCCCTGGATAAAGCACATTCCGCCCTCTGAGAATCGGATTATTACGATATAAACGATTTGTACTGATACCGTACTGTCGTGCTATCGAAAATAACGTTTCACCTTCCTCCACGGTATGAAACTGCAATGGTTCAAGAATAAGCAAAGCCTGACCAACCACAAGATTCGGAATACTTTCAAGATTATTGAGCGATGACACAACAAATTGCGGAACACCGTATTGACGTGCAACAGACGATACAGTATCTCCCGATTTCACAACATGAATATTCACAAAACCACCTCAAAAAATTTTTAATTTCATTATATGCCTTAAAAATTTTTTATTGACAAAAAGATTGTTACTTAATATAATTATAGGAAATACACAAAAGGAGCTTCAATTTATGATTTTAGAAATAAAAAATAACTCTCTCAATGTAAAAATCAGTTCCCTTGGTGCTGAAATGAAGAGCATAAAAACCTCCGACGGAACAGAACGGCTTCATCAGCCTGACAAGTTCTGGGAAGATCAGGCTCTTGTTCTTTTTCCAATCTGCGGAGCACCCGCTATGGAGAAAATTACGGTTGACGGAACAGACTATCCTATGTTGCCTCATGGTTTTGCTTCTTCCTCTGATTTTGAGGTATTTAAGCAAGCCGAGGATTCGGTAACGTTTCTTTTAAAATCCAATGAAACTACAAAAAAATCATACCCCTACAACTTTGAATTTTTTGTTACATACACCCTAAAAAACAATTCCATTGACGTTTCATACAGAGTGGAAAACAAATCAGACGGAACAATGTTTTTTTCTTTTGGTTCTCACGAAGGGTACAACTGCTCCGAAGGTCTTTCAAATTATGAAATTCATTTCGAAAAATCTGAATCCGAAAAGCCCATTATATACGAAACAGGTCTTGTCCCCGAAGACAACCTTTCAGAATCTGACGGACACAGCGTTCTTATGCTCTCCGATTCTTTGTTTGATGATTCTGTTACCGTAGTCTATGAAGATGTTGAAAGCGACTATGTTGTTTTGAAAAACAAAACAACCGGACAGGAAACAAAAGTTGAATATCCCGGAATTGAAAATCTCTTTATATGGACAGAACCGGGTTCGCAGTTTGTCTGCATCGAACCATGGTGCGGTATGGCAGACTACGGAAAAACACATGACGATATTTCAAACAAACAGGGTATTCACCGTCTTGAAAAGGATGCATATTTTGAAAGACATCATATAATTACATTCTATTAAACATAATAAACGGGATTTCTTTACGAAATCCCGTTTATTATTTCTATAACCATATTCAAAACAGTATTTGCCGTGGATTCACGCACTTGATTTCGATCCCCGTCAAACAGAAACTTTTCAGCCTTATGAATACTTTTTCCGCAAATACCAATCCACACAGTCCCAACAGGCTTCTCGGCCGTTCCGCCTCCCGGACCTGCAATTCCCGTAACCGAAATGCCAAAATCCGCATTTGCAAGCTCTTTCACGCCTTTGCACATTTCAAGGGCTGTCTCCATTGAAACTGCACCGTATTTTTCAAGAGTTTCAGCAGACACACCGAGTAATTTTATCTTCTGTTCGTTTGAATAGGTGACAACACCGCAATCGAAACATTCCGAAGCTCCCGAAACAGACGTAATCTTCTGTGCAATCAACCCGCCCGTGCAGCTTTCAGCTGTTGAGAGTTTCATTTTTTCTTTTATAAGAAGTTCAACCAGAACCGATTCAATGTTCTTCATTATTTAATCACCAGAATTTCTTCTTCAGCAATTGCTTCATCAAGTGCCGCTTCAATATCACCCAAAGCTTTTTCCGCTTCGATTATTTCGCTCAGCTGTGGCTTTGTTTTGGGATGTTTTGGAACAAAAATAGTACAGCAATCTTCATAGGGAAGAATTGAGGTTTCATAAGTTCCGATTTTCTTTGAAATTGCAACAATTTCCTCCTTGTCCATACCAATGCAAGGTCTGAAAACAGGAACACTGACAGCGTTATCGGTACAAACAAGACTTTCCATTGTCTGGCTGGCAACCTGACCAATACTTTCACCCGTAATAAGTGCCGCCGAACCTTCACGGTTTGAAATCTTTTCTGCAATCCTCATCATAAGTCTTCTCATGATAACCGTCAGATAATTTTCGGGACATTTTTCAATTATATCAAGCTGAATTTTTGTGAAAGGAACAACGTGAAGTCTGATTTTTCCGCAGTATTTTGACATCTGTTTTGCAAGGTCAATAACCTTTTCTTTTGCCCTGTCGCTTGTGTACGGATGACTGTGAAAATGAACAGCCTCAAGTTCAACGCCTCTTTTTGCAATCATAAATCCTGCAACAGGGCTGTCAATTCCGCCCGAAAGCAAAATTGTTGACTTCCCGTTTGTGCCCACAGGCATACCGCCCGCACCCCTGATTTTTCTTGTATATACAAAGGCCTCCTGCCTTACCTCAACATTGACAGTAATATCAGGCTTGTGAACATCAACGGAAATATCATCAATACCTTCAAGAATCATTCCGCCAAGCTCCATACAAATCTGAGGCGAATTGAGAGGAAATTTTTTGTCTTCACGCTTTGCTTCAACCTTGAAAGTTTTTTCGGTGGTTCGCATATCGTTAATACACTCAATTGCAGTTTTTGCAATACTTTCCATATTCTTTTCGCATTTACGGACAGGACAGATGTTGACAATTCCAAAAACCTGAGTCAGGCTTTCAACTGCCTCCTCCATGTCAATTCCCTCCTCAAGAGGTTCAACATACACGGTGGACTGCGCCTTTCTGACGCTGAATTTGCCGATTTTTTCAAGTCTGCTTTTTATGTTATTTAAGAGTTTACCCTCAAAAAGGGGCTTGTTAAGCCCCTTGAGAGCAATCTCACCATATTTCAAAAGTATCAAATCTATCTTTTGCATAATCATTCTCCTATCTTATCTCTTCAAAAGTTTTCTGATTTTTTTTACGTGCTCCGTCACCTTGTCAATTGTATAATCAATTTCTTCCACAGTATTGAACTCCGACAAACTGAATCTTATGCTTCCGTCAATCATCTGTTTGTCGCTGCCGATGGCCGTAAGAACATAACTTGGACCTTTTTTGTGGCTTGAACACGCCGATCCGGAAGAAACATAAATTCCTTCATTCTCAAGAGAATGGAGCAACACTTCTGATTTCACAAAGGCAAAGGACATATTGAGGATATGAGGAGCAGAATTTTGTTGCGGAGTGTTTACCACAACATCGTCCAATTGTCCAAGAATCCCGTCACGCAAACGATTTCGGAGCATTTCCATTTTTGCGGCTTTTTCCGAAAAATCGGTATTACAAAGTTTTGCGGCAAGTCCAAAAGCTGCAATCCCCGGAACATTTTCAGTCCCCGGACGAACATTATTTTGCTGCCCTCCACCAAAAATAATTGGCGAAAGTTTTGTGTTATTCTTTACATAAAGAGCACCCACGCCTTTTGGACCATGAATTTTATGACCACTAAAGGAAATCAAATCTGCACCAACAGAGCTCACCGAAAAAGGAATTTTTCCATATGCCTGAACTGCATCAATATGAAAAACCGTGGAAGGATTTTCACTTTTAATTATCTTTGCAATTTTTTCAACAGGCTGAATTGAACCAATTTCATTGTTGACATACATACATGAAATCAAAGCCGTATCTTTCCTGATTAACTTTGCAACCTTTGAAACATCAATTATTCCTGATTTTGAAACAGGAAGCAAATCAACCATATATCCCTTTTTTTCAAGATGCTGTAACGTATTGAGCACTGCCGGATGTTCTATGCTTGTGCTGATAATATGCTTTCCTCTGGATGCACGACAGGCACCAATAATCGCAAGATTATCCGATTCCGTACCGCCCGACGTAAAATAAATTTCGTTTACAGATGCCTTAATTGTATCCGCAAACCGTTCTTTTGCTGTTTTGATAAGTTTTTCTGCTTCGATACCTTTGCGATG
Source organism: Clostridia bacterium (assembly GCA_045647905.1). Lineage (GTDB taxonomy): Bacteria > Bacillota > Clostridia > Monoglobales > Monoglobaceae > SIG440. The sequence goes on along the minus strand of JAZRMZ010000103.1, from coordinate 320 downwards.
CAATGAGGAAGGATTTCCAAAAGAATTATACATTACATCAGCCACAAGCTCGGCACATTCTTTGTATGCCTGTGTCGTGGAGCTGTTATCAAGATATACATTCATTCTTGCTCATCGCCTTTCGATTTTACGTTTTAGCTGAAAATAACGCTTATCATCTTTGCACGATAAGCGTATTATTTTTAATAAGACATAAAAATGCCTTTCTATATATTATGTATTATTTAAGGATATGCTACATTACGTATAAAAAGATTATTCCGAAATTGATTCGATTATATGCACAGGAATATTTCTTTCAATGTCAGCAAAAACATCGG
>JAZRMZ010000102.1:0-16839 GCA_045647905.1 Clostridia bacterium | reverse complement strand
TTGTCTGAACATAAATCTTTGCAATGGGCTGACGGTTCTTGGTGTTTGCCGCATTACGGCAAGCACGACCAAGAATTACGATCTTTCTTGCTGCATCCATTTCTTCTTCAATATCCTTGAAGTCAAAATCAGCATTTGCTGTGGGGAAGTCGCACATATGAATACTTTCGGGAGCAGTCTTGTCAACATTGAGAACAAGGTTGCGGTAAATCATTTCCGTCATGAACGGAATGAAAGGTGCGCAAACCTTTGAGAATTCAACAAGAACTGTGTAAAGAGTCATATAAGCACAAATCTTGTCGTCTGTCAGCTCGCTTGCCCAGAATCTTTCACGGCTGCGGCGAACATACCAGTTTGAAAGCTCGTCTGTGAATTCCTGAATCACTCTTGTTGCTTCGGTAATCTTGTAGTTTGCAAGATACTCGTCAACTGTGCGGATTACACTGTTGAGCTTTGACAAAATCCACTTGTCAAGAAGTGTGAGTTTTGACTTATCAAGAGTATACTTTGTGGGGTCAAAGCTGTCAATATCGGCATAAAGCACATAGAAAGCATAGGTGTTCCAGAGTGTGCCCATAAACTTTCTCTGTGATTCCGAAACTGCTTCGTCGTGGAAGCGGTTGGGAAGCCACGGAGCACTGTTTGAATAGAAGTACCATCTCACAGCATCCGAGCCCTGCTTGTTCAGCACATCCCACGGATTAACAACATTACCTATATGCTTTGACATCTTGCGTCCGTCCTTATCCTGAACGTGACCAAGAACCACAACATTCTTATAGGGCGCTTTGTCAAAGAGCAATGTTGAAATTGCAATAAGTGTATAGAACCATCCTCTTGTCTGGTCAATAGCTTCGCTGATGAAGTCAGCAGGGAAGTTTTCGTCAAAGAGCTCCTTGTTTTCAAAGGGATAGTGCCACTGTGCAAAGGGCATTGAGCCTGAGTCAAACCAACAGTCAATAACGTCAGGAACTCTCTTCATTTCGCCGCCGCACTTTTCGCACTTGAGATGAACATTGTCAACATAAGGCTTGTGAAGCTCAATGTCAGCAGGAACATCAATTCCCTTTGTCTTCAATTCCTCAATTGAGCCGATGCATTCATGATGTCCACATTCACAGGACCAGATGGGAAGGGGTGTACCCCAGTATCTTGAACGTGAAAGTCCCCAGTCAATTACATTTTCAAGGAAGTTTCCAAAACGTCCGTGCTTGATGTTGTCGGGCATCCAGTTTACTGTATCGTTGTTTGCAAGAAGCTTGTCACGAACAGCCGACATCTTGATGAACCATGTGTCGCAGGGATAATAAAGAAGTGGTGTGTCGCATCTCCAGCAGAAGGGATAGCTATGCTCAAAATTGATAACTTCAAAAAGCTGTCCTCTGTCCTTCAGGTCACGGATAACCAGCTTGTCCACATCCTTAACGAACATACCCTTCCAGGGTTCAACAGCATCCACAAAGTTACCCTGAAGGTTAACAAGGTTAACAAAAGGAAGGTCGTTTTCCTTACCCACACGTGAGTCATCCTCACCAAATGCGGGAGCAATGTGAACGATACCTGTACCGTCGCTCATTGTAACATAGTTGTCAGCAACCACGAAATGACCCTTTTTGTCAAGTGTTGCAAAGCTATAAAGGGGCTCATATTCCAAACCGCAAAGGTCTGTGCCCACATATTTTTCAAGCACTTCATATTCTGACTTGATAACAGTTTCAACAAGTGCCTCTGCCAGAATATAAGTCTCGTCCTCCACCTTTATCTTCACATAAGTTTCGTGAGGATTAACGCAGAGGGCAACGTTTGAAGGAAGTGTCCATGGAGTTGTTGTCCATGCAAGAATATATTCATTTGTTTTTCCCTTGACAATAAACTTTGCAATGAGAGAATTTTCCTTTACGTCCTTATAACCCTGAGCAAGCTCGTGGCTTGAAAGTGATGTTCCGCAACGGGGACAATAGGGCATAATCTTGTGACCCTTGTAAAGGAGCTTTTTGTCCCAGATGGACTTGAGTGCCCACCAGACAGACTCAATATAATCATTGTGATAAGTAACATAAGGCTTTTCCATATCAGCCCAGTAACCAACACGGTCACTCATTTCTTCCCACTCACTCTGGTAGGTGAAAACGCTGTCCTTACACTTTTTAACAAAATCTTCGATACCATACTTTTCGATTTCAGGCTTACCGCTGATTCCAAGCTGTTTTTCAACTTCAAGCTCAACGGGCAGACCGTGGGTATCCCATCCTGCCTTTCTGAGAACCTTGTAGCCCTTCATTGTGCGGTAACGGGGAATAAGGTCCTTGATAACACGGGTCAGAACATGACCGATGTGAGGCTTTCCGTTTGCCGTGGGGGGGCCGTCAAAGAACGTGTATACCTGACCGTCCTTGCGGTTTTCAATACTTTTTTTGAAAATGTCGTTGTCTTTCCAGAAAGAGACAATATCCTTCTCTCTTTCCACAAATGACAAGTCGGTTGACACTTTATCGTACATTGTAATACCTCCTATATATAAGTGTGCATTTATACATAATTTAACTTATATATTTTACAGTAAAATTCCCTCTTTGTAAAGGGATTTATTAAAATTCTTTAAAAATTTGGTAACTTTTTTTCATTTATTAACAAAAAATACATTGAAATCATAGTTTTTCTGTGGTATAATCATTTGGTTTAATGTAACAAATAGGCACAATGATGCCAAAGATATATACGGAGGTACGAAAATGCTCTGTACAAGATGCAAAAAAAATATGGCCGTGGTTTTTATCACAAAAATCGAACAGGACGGCAAACAAGTTAACGAAGGCTACTGCCTTTCATGCGCAAAGGAACTGAAAATCAACGGTATTGACACCATGATTGAAAAACTGGGCATAACACCCGAAGAGTTTGACAGCATGAACAACGAAACCCTTGAAATGATGAAGGGTATGATGGACGGCGGCGAAGACTTTGACCCTTCGCAGATGATGGGAATGATGTCAGGAGATTTTATGAACAGCGAAGACTTTGACGACAGCGAGGACGGTGGTGCAACAAAAAAATCACCTCTTTCCTTCCTCTCCAATATGTTTGGCGGCAACAATCCTTCATCAAAACCAAACGAAGGTCAGGCTGACGACAAAAACGCAAAAAAAGACGGCAAAAAGGATAAGCAGAAAAACAAACGCAAGTTTCTTGATATGTACGGCACAAACCTTACGGCAAAAGCCAAAAACGGTGAAATTGACCGTGTAATCGGCAGAGACATTGAGATGAACCGTGTTGCACAAATTCTCAACCGCCGCACCAAGAACAATCCTGTGCTCATTGGTGAGCCGGGCGTGGGCAAAACCGCCATTGCAGAAGGTCTTGCTCTCAGAATTGTTGAAGGTGATGTCCCGGCAAAGCTTCTTGGGTATGAAATTTATCTTTTGGATATGGCGGCAATGGTTGCCGGAACACAGTTCAGAGGTCAGTTTGAATCCCGTCTCAAAAGTCTGATTACCGAAGTTAAGGCTTTGGGAAACATCATTCTTGTTATTGATGAAGTTCACGTTCTCACAAAAGCCGGCGATGCCGAGGGTGCAATGAATGCGGGGAATATTTTAAAGCCCGCCCTTTCCCGTGGTGAAATTCAGATTATCGGCGCAACCACATTGGAAGAATACAGAAAGCACATCGAAAAGGACAGCGCTCTTGAAAGACGTTTCCAGTCAGTTATCGTTGAAGAACCCTCCGTTGAGGAAACAATTGAAATTCTCAAGGGAATCAAGAGTTACTATGAAGATTACCACAAGGTAAAAATCACCGATGAAATTATCCGCACAGCAGCAGTATTGTCAAAAAGATACATCACCGACAGATTCCTGCCCGACAAAGCCATTGACGTAATTGACGAAGCGGCTTCAAAGGCAAATCTTGACAACACCGCTCTCACCGAGCTTGCAAAGCTGAAATCTCAACTTGAAGAAATCAAAAACGCACAATTGGAAATCGAAACGGCTCCTGCCGACGAAAACACAGATGCAAACGCAAATTATGAAAAGATTGCCGAACTGAAAAGCCGTGAATGTCAGCTTTCTGCGGCAATTGAAAATATGGAAAAGAATGCTTCTGATGTTTACCTCACTCCCGACGACCTTGCGGCGGTGATTGAGGGTTGGACAAAAATTCCGGTAAAGAACATAACAGAGTTTGAAACAAACCGTCTCGTCAATCTCGAAGAACGGCTTCATATGAATCTCATCGGCCAGAACGATGCAGTTTCAGCCGTATCAAGAGGAATACGCCGCAAACGTGCAGGCTTCAGCCTGAAACGCAGACCTGCTTCCTTCATCTTTGTGGGTCCCACAGGTGTTGGTAAAACCGAGCTTGTTAAGCAGATTGCACGTGAAGTTTTTGACACCGAAGATGCACTTATCCGTTTTGATATGTCGGAATTTATGGAAAAGCACACGGTTTCACGGCTCATCGGCTCACCCCCAGGATATGTGGGTTATGACGATGCAGGTCAGCTTACCGAAAAAATCAGACGTCATCCCTATTCGGTTATTCTTTTTGATGAAATTGAAAAGGCTCACCCCGATGTATTCAATATGCTTCTTCAGATTCTTGATGACGGCAGAATCACCGACAGCCACGGAAAAACAGTTTCATTTGAAGATACAATCATTGTTATGACCTCAAATGCCGGAAGCGACACCTTTGGCGGTGTTGCGGGCTTTGGTGCAACAAACAACTCTTCAAACAAAGTAAAAGCCGAAAAGGCTCTCAAACAGTTGTTCCGTCCCGAATTTTTGAACCGTGTTGACGAAATCATTGTCTTTGAAGAACTGACAACCGATGACCTTATGAAGATTGTTGACCTTATGCTGAAGGATTTGAACAAAGGTCTCACAGAAAAAGGCATCACAATGGAAACAACAGATGCGGCAAAGGCACTTATCTGCAAAGACGGTTACGACAGTCAGTATGGTGCAAGACCTATGCGCAGATATATTGAACGACACATTGAAGATAAACTGGCACATATGTTCATCGGAAACGAACTGAAAGCCGGATGCACCGTTACCGTTGACGAAAAAGACGGTGAAATAAACGTTACAGTTAAATAATAATTCTGCAAAATGAGGGTGTTGCGTTAAGCAACACCCTCATAGTTTTTATTCTTCATCATCCAGAATCTCAAACTCCGCTTCGCAGTATTTATCCGAATCGCTGTGATTCTCTTTTTGAGTATGGTCTTCGTCCCTTCTGCTTGCTTTCATAATCTTTCGGTTCCATAAAAAACTTCTGATAACATTAATCAGAATTATTGCAGGAAAAAGCAGCCAGCCAAAATGCATCAGAACCGTCAGAACAATTGCCGTTATCACCAGAACTGTCATGCACGAGAGCCATCCCTTTGAACTTTTGTTATTCATATTCTTCCTCCATAATATTTTTCTTCTCTGTCACTACAACTTTATCACTATAATTTTTTTATAATTGACTTCACAACAAGCATATTGTCTTTATACTCAAAACCAACCTCATAATCACCGTATTTCATCCCATAAAGCCTTTCTTCTGTTTTGTATGATGGTCTTGGGTCATTTTCAAGAATTCTGATGATTTCAAGCTGTTTTTCATCGGATAAATCAAAGAAATCTTTTGTTTCAATTCTGACATCAATTTTCCGCTCACCGAGGTTCTCTGTGAAACCACCAACGGCATCAGGTCGGCTGTCAGCATAAGGAAGATATGGCTTTATGTCATATACAGGTGTTCCGTCAAGCATATCAACTCCGCTGACACACAAAACAGGTCCTTCATTTTTTCTGAATTCAATCTTTTCAAGTCTGACACATGACATCCCCATTGAGTTTGGTCTGAAGGGTGAGCGTGTTGCAAAAACCCCCACACGCTTGTTTCCTCCAAGCAAAGGCGGACGCACCGTTGGCGACCATCCGCAATCTGCCGTTTCGGAAAACTGCCACAGCACCCATATATGCGAAAACTCCTCAAGACCTCTGAAGGCTTCAGCAATTCGGAACTCTTTTTCAAAAACTATCTCGCCCTTTGCTTCGCTAATCAACCCACTTTGTCTCGGAATTCCGAATTTTTCTTTGAAATCTGTTTTTATGTGTCCGATAATTTTCATAGCAACCTCTCAGCAAAATCATATAGCTTTATTATACCTGCAAAAGCTGTCTTTGTCAAAGCAAAAAACAATTTTATTTTAAATTACAGGAATATTAATCAGTTTTTTTCATAAATTGTTTATAGAAAATTGATAAGGAGGTTTTTTTGTGTCCAGATTAACTCAGCCTGCCATGCAAAAAAATGTAAATTCGGGTTTTGTTCCGGGCTTTTTGTTTATGCTGAAAACCGTTTTAATTTCCTACGTTCTGTCGGTTGCAATGTTGTTTGCCGCATCTCTTGTCGCAACCTTCAACGCCCTTTCCGACACGACCATCTCAATCACCGTCAACATCATAACTGCCTTTGGCGTGTTTTTATGCGGATTCCTTTCGGGAAGACATTTCAGCACTAAAGGAATTGTTTTCGGGTCTCTTTGCGGCATCCTGTATGCCATACTCCTTTGTTTAATCGGAAATCTCGCAAACCAAAGCATCGGTTTTGGTTCTGCAGCCATAACCGCACTTTCCATAGGTTTTATCTGCGGTGCCGTGGGCGGAATTGTCGGAATCAACACAAAGCATCAGCAACGGAGATAGATTTTTCAAAAAAAATGTCTGATAAAAACTAATATGGGAATTTTCATCATCAAAAAGATGAAAATTCCTTTTTTATGTCAAAAAATTTCAATTAACTCTTGACTAATCCGATTAAAAAAGCTATAATAGATTGGTATGTAATTTTGTAAAAATAATTAACAAAATATATCGCCTGATAATTTCAGGCAAGACACAAGGAGGAAAAAACAGTGTCAAGAAGTATTATCAAACTTACAGCCATTGTACTTGTAATTGCTGCACTTCTGTTTGTTGCACTGTTCGGACTTGACTTCAGTGACTCATTCCGTATTCCCGGCATCATGGACTCAGAAGAGACAACAGGTGTTAAGAGTATTGTTCAGGGTCTTGACCTCAAGGGTGGTTCGGTTATCGTATTCGAAGCTGCCACAGAAAATCCGACAGACGAACAGATGGATACAGTTGCAAGCATGATGACAACACGTCTCGGTGGTCTCGGTCTCACAGAAGCAACCGTAACCAGACAAGGCAACAACAAAGTCAGAATTGAGATTCCTTCCGAAAAGGATCCCATGGCAGCAGCCGAAACTCTCGGTGCAACAGCACAGCTTCAGTTCACAGATTCTGAAGGTAATGTTGTTCTCACAGGTGCGGACGTTGAAACAGCTTCGGCTGAATACGGTCAGACAGACCAGATGGGCGGAAGCACAAACTACGTTGAGCTCAAGCTCAAAGAGTCCGGTGTTCAGAAGTTCTCATCTGCAACAGCAGCAAACATCGGCAAGCCCATCGTTATTATGATGGACAACAATGTTATTTCAGCTCCCACAGTAAATGAACAGATCACAACAGAAACCTGTATCATTTCAGGTGATTTCACAGCTGAAACAGCAAGCTCACTTGCGGCAAACATCCGTTCAGGTCAGCTTCCCTTCAACCTCAATCAGGTTGAACTTCGTTCTGTAAGTGCAACTCTTGGTGAAAACGCACTTCAGACATCACTTTTGGCAGGTCTTATCGGTATTCTGTTGGTTATGCTCTTTATGATTGCATTCTACAGACTTCCCGGTTTCCTTGCAAGCATCGCTCTTGTTGCATATATGGCAATTGTGGGCATTTTGCTTGCAAACCTCAACATCAACCTCACACTCCCCGGCATTGCAGGTATAATCCTGTCCATCGGTATGGCGGTTGACGCAAATGTTATTATCTTTGAAAGAATCAAAGAAGAACTCAAGCTTGGCAAAACAGTGCGCAGTGCTGTTGACTCAGGCTTCAACAGAGCCCTTTCTGCGGTTATTGACTCAAACATCACAACAATCATCGCCGCAGTAATCCTTATGTGGCTCGGTACAGGTTCCATTGCAGGTTTTGGTACAACTCTCCTCATTGGTGTTGTTGTAAGTATGCTTTCAGCAATCTTCCTCACAAAGCTCTTGCTCAAGCAGATGATTGGTATGAACATCAAAAACCTCTGGCTCTACGGAATCAGCAAATCAAAATCAAACGGGGAGGGTGCAAAAAATGCTTAATATCACAGGACATAAAAAGATATTTTTCATTATTTCAGGCTTGCTTATGCTTGCAAGTATTGTATCTCTTCTCATTCAGGGATTCAATCTTGACACAGACTTTGCCGGCGGTTCAGCAGTAACCTTCAAGCTTGGCAAAGACTTCACAACAGCAGATGTTGAAGCAATTGCATCAGACGTTTTGGGCGACAAGCAAAAGCCTTCTTCTGTTCAGAAGTCCGAAGGAAATGAAGTTATCATCAAGTTTGCTTTCCCCGGAACACTCAAGGACGATGCTGAAAGAAACAAATTCAGTGATGAATCAATTGCAAACATGACAACAAAGCTCGCTGAAAAATACGACACAGCAGAAGTTATCGGTCGTGACAAGGTTCTTCCTTCAACAGGAATCGAGCTTGCAAAGAGTGCTCTTTGGATGTCAATCCTTGCTGCTCTCGCAATTCTCATCTATGTTACATTCAGATTTGAATTCACATCCGGTGTGTGTGCAGTTATCGCTCTTGTTCATGACGTACTTATCCTTTGCGGTATTTACTCAATCCTTCAGATTGCAATTGACACAAACTTCATTGCGGCAGTTCTCACCGTTCTCGGTTATTCAATCAATGCAACAATCATCATCTTTGACCGAATCCGTGAAAACACACGTCATGCAAAGAAGCAGTCATACAGCGAAATTGCAAACACAAGTATAAACCAGACATTGAAGCGTTCAATCAACACAACAATCACAACTCTTCTCACAATCGGTATGGTTTATATCATGGGTGTTACTTCAATCAAGGTATTTGCTCTTCCCATCATCATCGGTATCGTAATCGGAACATATTCTTCAATCTGCATTGCAGGTACAGTATGGTCAACATGGAAGGACACAGCAGTTAGCTCAAAGGCTGCTAAAAACGCAAAATAATATACCTTAAATAAAATTTGCTATAACAAAAAAGACAGAAGCGAAATTAATCGTTTCTGTCTTTTTTTGTTCTTTATCGAATATCAAGGTTCAGTGAGATTATTCGTTGCACTAAGTATGCCTCTTTGTTTGTGCGACGCTAATGTTATTCTGAACCAAAGGCGAAGAATCTTTATCTCAGAACCTTCAGTCTTACCGTACCAGATAGTTATAAAGCATAACAGCCGTTTCAGCCCTTGTAATATCTTCCTGCGGGCGAACCTTGCCACCATTGCCACATATTACTCCCATTCCCGTCAAGATGGCCGGATAACCTATTTTTTCGCTTTCTATAAGATTGCCGTCTTCATACTCAACTTTGAATATATCCTTGAGCTTTGCAACCTCCTCAAGTCCTGCAAGACGAATCATTATCTCAAATGCCTGCTGACGTGTTACAGCCCCTTCGGGATTCCATTCGTCTTCTGTCAGAAGCCCATACACCTCAACACATTCATCATATAATACCTGCGGGCTGTAATCAAGATAACGTTTGTGTATCATTCCTGCACAAAACATTCTGAGTAAATCATATTGTTTGATTTCAGCATCAGGACTAAATTCATCATCTCTGAAACCAATCTGAATTTCAGCAAGCTTGTTCACCTTTTCTGCCGCCCAGTGATTTGTCAAAAGTGCAAAATCCTTATCCGAAGGATTGTTGACATCAAGATTGTTCAAATATTTTTCCCCCGTAAAGGCATCAAGCATTATTCTCTCCGAAGCAGTAAAGCACACCTTATACTTTCCGTCTGTCTTCAAATAAATTCGCTTTAACGGAGCAATTTTCAAGATTAAGTCATATGCCGATGCCGAATCCACAACCGTCTCAGGACTTGGGAACTCCCTTTCGGCATAATCTATACTGTATCTTGTTATCATTTCGTTCTGAAGGTCAAAACCAACAGAAATACGGTCATCAACATATCTGATTCCATTTACAAAACGTTCAAACTCTTTGGAAACAGCAGTTTCGCTCACATTACAGCTTTGTTCATCGAAGTTTTCAATCTTTTCTTTGGCAACAATACCAAGGAACTCATCAATCTTCTCTTTTGCTTTGGTCTGTTTGGATTCCAAATCCTTTTTTGAATCAATCTTTGCTTCATAACCTTTTCCGTTATAAAGATTCAAAACTTCTCCCGTTTTGCCGTCAAATGTTACCGACAAATACCTGCCCTTTCCGTCTTCATAACTCGTCGAAATTCTGTATAAATCATCAAATCGGTTAACCCCAAAATGTATGTTTTTCATGGTTCCGTCAAATTTCAAATACGGAAGCTTTTTCAAAATCGACTCTGCATCCTTTTGGGAAATCAGACCTTCAATCGCTTTCAGTTCCTTTATTTCAGCTTCAGTAAGCATAACCTTCATATTCGCTGCAACCGCCGCCGATTCCATCATTACGCCACCGGTTGCAGCACTGTTGTCGTATAACTCCACGGTGTCTTCCGTAACAACTTCGCCGTTTGCAGCAAGAATATATCCTGTTTCATGGTTTTTATAACGGTACACAAGATCAGTCTTTTCTTCTTCCGCTCCTGTCATACGGTTATATCCTCTGTCCATATATATCAATTCAACAGGAAATGCCTCACGATATGTACCTTCATAATTCTCAACATTTTCGGGAACAGCTTCAAACTCAGCATCATAATCCACCAAAACATCAGCACTTCTGACAAAGGGGACATCATCATACACCACAATTGTGACCGATGCATTGTTACCTTTGACTTCAACCCCGTCCCTGAACCGTGTAAAACGCAACTGGTACGACGTGTTATTCACGCTCCATGATTTTTCATCATACATCAATGTGTCATTTTCATTTTCAAAGGCTTTTGGAGCAATACCCTTCAAAAACTCTTCACCAAAAGAAATTATATCCGTTTTTGAAAGACTTGTCAGTTTTTTTGTATTCTTCAAAAGACTATTAAAAGCATAATAACGTATAATGTTTCCGTCGCCATCAGCCGAGATTTCAATACTTTTGTCATATTCCTTGTCCGACCACATAAATGAATAGGACGTATCGCCGTTATATGCATTTGAATATGTTGTGAATTCAGTATATTCCTCAGGGATGTCAACTCTTTGCTTAACCGCAACCAAAGCATCCTCCATTTCCTTTGACGTTGCTTCATCGGCAAACACAGGAACGGAACACATAAAAATCGAAAAAACAATCAATAAACACAATATTTTTTTCATATAAAACCCTCCTATCTTAATTTTATCATGTTTTTTCACTTTTTTCAATAGAAAATGACATGATACCGAAAAACGATACCATGTCATCACTTTTACTTATGCTCACTCTGAATTAATCTTCAAAATCAAACTCGTCTTTGTATTCTTCCTTGAAAATTTCAAAAACAGCATTCAAAGCTTCTTCGTTATCAACCGGAACATAATTCACAATATCAGGATCTTCGGTTTCTTCAACCTTAAGAATTGCAATTTCGGGATCATTCTCGTCCACAGGAAGGAGAACCGCATATTCTTCGCCTTCATACTCAAAAGCATCAACGTATTCAAATTCCATTTCATTGCCTTCATCATCAGAAAGAACAATCACTTCTTCAAATTCTTCCATTTCTTCATCAAAAATTTCGTTGTTAATATTGTCACTCATTTTTAGTTACCCCTTTTCCATTTGTTTTAACCTAATTATACCATTTTCACGATAATTGTCAATACAAATTATCAAAATCATGGCCTACAACTCTGTATGCAACGGAATTGACTCTGCCGCACCGTGTCTTGAAACAGTAATCGCCGCTGCTTTGGAGGCAATCTTCATTGCATCTTCCGGGCACTTTCCACACATCACCGAATGTAAAAAATAACCCGTGAATGTATCTCCCGCCGCAGTAGTATCAACAGCACAAACCCTTTCAGCAGTAACTGAAACTCTGTGTCCGGAATCCCCATACATCGCCCCGTCCGCACCCAAAGTCAAAACAAATTTTGCATCAGGATACGCTGTCAGCATTTTATCAATCATTTTTTCCGGCTCTTTTTCTCCAAAAATTGCTTCCGCCTCATGTTCGTTGAGTATAAAATAATCAATCAGCTCAAAAGACAATTCAATACCTTCAACTGGTGAGGGATTCAGTGCAACAACCATTTTTTTCGCCTTTGCAGCCTTCACTATATAATCAAGATTGTTAATTTCATTCTGAATCAGTAAAACATCTCCGCTGCCAAAATTTTCAAAAACACAATCAACATATTCATTGGTGATTTCAGCATTAGCTCCGCCGTAAATAATAATACAATTACCGCCATTTTCATCAACCTGAATAATAGCATGTCCACTCGGAGTATCTCCAATATTAAGTAATGATGTATTCACGCCGTTTTTTTCAAGACAATCCTTGAGAAAAAGTCCATCCTGTCCGATTTTTCCTGCATGAAAAACAGTTCCTCCGGCTTTTGAAAAGGCAACCGACTGATTAAGACCTTTTCCGCCAATATTACGCTGTAATCCTGATGATTTTATTGTTTCACCTGAAGAAACAAAATTTTTCACAGCATAGGTGTAATCAATATTCAGCGATCCAAAACATAATAATCTTTTTTCCATATCTCTTATTTATACTCCTCCGCAAGTTCAGCGGCAACATCATACATTTGCTTTACAATATACTTCTGATACTCATTCAATCCCTTTGCATCAGAGCTTCTTGAATAAATATCCATATCAAGTCCCGAAAGATTAAGGCTGTATTTTGCTGTATTGGGATATGCAGGATTTTCGGTAAACGCCATCATACTAAGATAATTTGACAGTTTTTCAGCTTTTTGAGGCTGTGTTTTATAGTTTTCATAAAGCCAAACATAAAGTTCAGGATGAAAATTCGCCATAATTCCCGAATATCCCGAACCGCCGTTAAGAAGCGAATGATAAAAAGTCTGACCGTTGGCATTAAAAAGCATCACGCCTGTACCCTCAAGCTGTTTTCCCCGTATAGTAAGCAAATCCGGGTCACAACAGGTATCCTTGATAAACTTGAATCTTCCTGTATTCTTTATCCATTCAATATTGTTTTCGCTGAGAAGTCTTTTGTACGGCTTCGGACATTCATAAACACCAAGGTGAATATCTTTGTTTACCTTATCCAGAAATCTTTCGGCATTTTCAGTCCAGACAGCATCGCCGTCATTATGCAAATCAAAACGGTTGCTCACAAGAACAAATGCATCAACACCCGTTTTTGAAATCTCATTTGCTTCTTCAGCCTGAACCTCAATCGAATCCGCACAATGTCCCGATGCAACAATATTAATCCGACCGTTATTGTGGTTAACAATAGTTTCAGCCAGCTTAACTCTTTCTTTCAGACTGAGATATGCCATTTCGCTTGACTGACAAACAGCAAAAATACCTTGACAACCTTTTTCAATGTACCAGTCAACCAAACTTTTCACCATATCATAATCAATTACACCGTTCTTGTACGGTGTAATCATTGTTGGATAAACTCCACCTGCAATATTTATCATAATAAACTCCTTTCCTTTTTACAAAAGCTCTTTTCTGAGTTCTGCCGGATCCTTTGGGCTGAGCATTGCCGGAGCAATATCCAGAACTGTCTTGCAGCCGCAGTCACCCATTTTGTTCAGCTTGTACGCCGCTCTTGCATAGCAACAATTACCGATGCCGTAAACTCCGGATTGGAATCAAGTTTCAGGCTGTATTCGATTATATGCTTATGTTCGCCGTTCAAGCCGGTTTTTCCACTTCGGATAACAAAGCCGCCATGTGGAATTCCGCTGTGGTCACGTTCAAGTTCTTCCTTACTGATGAAATGAACCGTAGTGTCATAATCAGCAAAATAATTGGGCATGGTCTTGATTTCCATTTCTATTCGTTCCTTGTCTGCACCCTCTTCTGCAACAACAAAGCACTCTCTGATATGCTTCTGCCGAGTGGTGAGTTCAGGATTTGAACCCCCTCTAACAGCTTCAAGCGCCTCATCAACAGGAATGGTATACTGTTTTGCATCTGCAACACCCTCAATCCTGCGAATTGCATCAGAATGACCCTGACTCACCCCTTTGCCCCAGAAAGTATAGTCCTTTCCGTCAGGCAAAACAGCTCCGCCATACATTCTGTTGAGAGAAAACATTCCCGGATCCCAACCAACAGAAATAATTCCGACTTTTCCCGATTCTCTTGCAAACTTGTCAACATTTGCAAAATGTTCGGGAATTCTTGCGTGAGTGTCAAAACTGTCAACAACGTTATACAGTTTCACCAGCTCAGGAGTTTGCTCCGGAAGGTCTGTTGCACTTCCTCCACACAAAATAAGCACATCGATTTTATCTGTCATGTTTTTCAATTCGTCAGCACGGTAAACCCCAACACCTTCTGTTCTGATAGAAACAGTTTCGGGTGCACGTCGTGTAAAAACACCAACCAGTTCCATATCGGGATTCTGCCTGATTGCACTTTCAACCCCTTTTCCAAGGTTGCCATATCCGTAAATTCCTATTCGTATACTCATAATCTCTATAACCTTTCTATCTGCCAATTTCTTTGGTCATTTAATGATTTCTGTTATATTATAACACTTTTTGCATTTTCATTCAATATATTTTTATAGTTATAATAAAAAAATATAATACCTTCTTAAATTTGAAGAATAAAGCAGATCGGCATATACCAATCTGCTTTATACATTACATCAATTCACATACCATATCCGCATATTCCGCAGGATTATCAATTTCAAGACCCGCAATCAAAAGACTCTGTGTATACAGTATTTTAGCATACTTCGCCGCCTTTTCCTTATCATTTTCAAAAGCAGCCTTTACAGAATCCATAACCTTGTGTTCGGGGTTCAATTCCAGAACACGTTCCGCCTTCACCTGACCCATTCCTTCGCCGCCGGGCATTGACTTGAAATACTTTTCCATTTCAATTGTGATAGGTCCATCTGTTGTGAGGCATACGGGATGACTTTTGAGCTTGGTTGAAAATCTCACAGCCGACACCGCACCTTCAAGGGCATCCTTCATAAATTCAAGGAGTTCCTTGCTTTCTTCGGTTTTCTTTTCAGCTTCCTTCTTTTCCTCCTCTGACTCAAAACCCAAATCCTTATCATTTACTGATTTAAATGCTTTTTCCTCATAACTCATCAGCATCTGAACAACAAAATCATCAACACTTTCTGTCATATAGAGAATCTCATAACCCTTATCCTTCACAAGCTCAGTCTGAGGAAGCTGGTCAATTTTTGCAACAGAATCACCGCTTGCAAAATATATAAATTTCTGTTCTTCGGGCATACGGCTCACATATTCACCAAGTGACACCATCTTCTTTTCGGTTGAAGAATAGAACATAAGGAGGTCAGAAAGCAAATCTTTCTTCATTCCAAAATCATTCACAACTCCGTATTTCAACTGAATTCCAAATGCATTGTAGAATTTATCATAATTCTCACGATCGTCAATCATCATCTTTTTCAATTCAGACTTTATCTTTTTTTCAAGATTGGATGCAATCACCTTCAATTGCTTATCGTGCTGAAGAATTTCTCTCGAAATATTGAGAGACAAACTCTGTGAATCAACAACACCTTTAACAAATCTGAAATATTCAGGCAAAAGGTCAGCACATTTATCCATAATCATAACACCGCTTGCATAAAGCTGAAGCCCCTTTTCATATTCCTTTGTAAAATAATCATAAGGAGTCTTCGCAGGAACAAAAAGCATTGCTTTATAATCAACAGCCCCCTCCGCACTTACACGAATAACACGAACAGGGTCTTCCATGTCATAAAAATGCTCTTTATAAAACATCTTGCAATCATCATCGGTTGCATCGGTTTTGCTCCTTTGCCATATGGGAATCATGCTGTTAACAGTTTCGTTCTCAGTATACTTTTCAACCGTTGTCTTTTTATTCCCTTCTTCGTCAACCTCGCCCGTTTCAACTGTTCTGCTCTTTTCAATATCCATCTTAATAGGATAACGGATATAATCCGAATACTTCTTTATAAGACTTTTAATTCTGTATTCTTCAAGAAATTCGCCGTAGTTCTCATCTTCACTGTCAGGCTTTATATACATAATAATATCAGTACCGAAAGATTCCTTTTCACCCTCCGTTATGGTATAACCATCCGCACCGTCAGATTCCCAGATATAAGCAGTTTCCGAGCCATACGCCTTTGATATAACCCTAACCCTTTCACTAACCATAAACGCAGAATAAAAACCAACACCAAACTGACCGATAATATCAATTCCGTTGCTTTCCTTTTCCTCATCCTTCAACTCTGTTTTAAACTTCAACGAACCGCTGTTTGCAATAATTCCGAGATTCTTTTCCATATCGTCTTCGGTCATACCGATTCCGTTATCAGAAACCGTTATTGTTCTTGCATCCTTATCTATCTTAACATCAATGCAAAAATCACTTCTGTTCATCCCAACCTTATCATCAGTAAGGGAAACATAGCACAGCTTGTCCAAAGCATCGCTGGCATTTGAAATAATCTCACGAAGAAATATTTCTTTATGAGTGTAAATTGAATTAATCATAAGGTCAAGAAGCCTTTTCGACTCAGCCTTAAACTGTTTTTTGCCCATTATCAGGACCTGCCTTTCAAATATGTTCTACAAAGAGTTATAATACCACTTT
>JAZRMZ010000101.1:0-19028 GCA_045647905.1 Clostridia bacterium | reverse complement strand
ACCACTAGTGATTTTACAGTAAATGCTATAGAATATGCAAAAAAATTCGGAATATATTAGATAAATGGAGTGGCTTTAACAGAAATTATTAAATCAACTAATACTCAATGATTTTAAAACTTCTAATATAACTTCATCGTAAAATTGTATAAAATTTATGCATTTTATAAAAGACACGAGAAGACAGAACAAGAATATAACTCCATATTAAACGATATAAGTTGTATCAATTCGTATTTAAATGTTATGGAAACTCAAAGAGGTAATTATTATCTGCTACAAACCCCAGAAACTCAAGGTTTCTGGGGTTTTTTTGTGCCTTTTGTCGCAAGTTTGTCGCAAAAGGAATTAGGTTGCTTCAAATGTTGGGGTGAAAGATTCTTCGCCTATGGCTCAGAATGACACAAAAGAGGTCATCCTGAGCGTAGCGAAGGATCTTTCCAAAGTGATTTGCCCCAACATTTGCAATAGAACCAAAAAAATGCTACGGACTCTCGCCAGAGAGTCCGTAGTTGTTTTTTCTCGTTATTTTTTACGCTTTGCCGATTGAACCAAAGAGTTCCATTTTTTCCTTAACTGTTTCTTTGATTGCTTCAAAGCCGGGAGCAAGGAGCTTTCTGGGGTCAAAGCCTTTGCCTTCAAGGTCTTTGCCTGCTTCAACATACTTTCTTGTTGCAGCGGCAAATGAAAGCTGACATTCTGTGTTAACATTGATTTTGCTTACGCCCAAAGAGATTGCTTTTTTAATCATATCTTCGGGGATACCTGTTCCGCCGTGGAGAACGAGGGGCATGGGGTTTGTTGCTTCACTGATTTTTTCAAGAGCATCAAAGTTGAGACCCTGCCAGTTTTCGGGATACTTTCCGTGGATGTTGCCGATGCCTGCTGCAAGAATATCAACGCCAAGGTCAGCAATCATTTTACATTCGTTGGGGTCAGCAACTTCGCCTGCGCCAACAACGCCGTCTTCTTCGCCGCCGATTGAACCAACTTCTGCTTCAACAGAGATTCCCTTTGAATTTGCAAGAGCAACAAGTTCCTTTGTTTTTTCAATGTTTTCTTCGATGGGATAGTGTGAACCGTCAAACATGATTGATGAGAAGCCTGCTTCCATTGCGTCAAGAGCGCCCTGATAGCTGCCGTGGTCAAGATGGATTGCAACGGGAACGGTGATTTTGAGACCTTCAAGCATACCCTTTACCATATTTACAACAGTTTTGAAGCCTGTCATGTATTTTCCCGCACCTTCGGAAACACCAAGAATAACCGGTGAATTACATTCCTGTGCGGTGAGAAGAATTGCCTTTGTCCATTCAAGATTGTTGATGTTGAACTGACCAACGGCGTATTTTCCTTCTTTTGCTTTTTTGAGCATCTCAGTAACTGAAACTAACATTTTTTATCCTCCTATGCTTACGCTGATTGTAAAAATTTTTTGCATAACGAAAATGGATTTTAACCTGATTCAAAAACGCAATTCAAACTGCAAGATTTTCGTCACACATACTATAATGATACCATTCCTTTGGGAATATGTCAATAAAAAAATATTTTATTTAACATATTTCTTTTTTGTTACATTTGTTGAATTATTTACAAGAATATGGTATACTAAGAAAATATTGAGGTGGTTTTTTGAAAACAGGTTTTAGCAAGTTTGTTGCTTTTATGAAAAAATACGCATTTTATCCCATTGCGATTATTGCGCTTCTTTTGCCCGACATTCAACTGAAATTTCTTGTGACACCCAAATTAAACGGCGAAGTGGCGGATATTGTGATATATAATGCAATCATTCCTGCGGTTTTTGATATTTGCTGGATAACTCTTTTTTTGCATTTTTCAAGGGTGTTCCTGCCAAAGCGCTGGGGAAGACTCGTGTTTGTGCTGTTTGGGGCTGTGTTTATTGTTTTTTCCTTTGCACAGTACGTTTATTTTGGCATATTCGGTATGTTTTTTCGTGTCAGCAGTATTGGTCTTGCAGGTGAAGGAACGGACTATCTGGATTATGCCTTGTCGTATATTGACGGGTGGACACTTACCTTTTCGCTGACGGCTATTTTCGGGCTGATTCTCACCGCTCTTTTGTGGGAACGCAGCAAGGACACGGGAAGACGGGCAAAGCTGCATACCCTTATACCCGTTGGTGGTCTTGTGCTTATTCATATAATTATGCAGCCGGGACTTTTCACCAATGACGAGCAGGACTGGGATTCGTGGAGCAAGCCAAGAGTAATCTATGAACAGTTCACCGACGCAAACAAAGCTATGGATGTTGCAGGAGTTTATCAGTTTGCCTTCCGTGACTTCTTTAAAACATACATTGCAGGAACACAATTCACCAAAGAAGATTATGAATCGGTTGATGAATTTTTTGCAAAAAAAGAGGCGGAGTATAAGCCAAATGAATATACGGGTATGTTTGAGGGGAAAAATGTTATTGCGGTTATGCTTGAGGGCATTGACGACTGGATGATAGACGAAAAATATACCCCCACAATGTGTTATATGATGGAAAACGGCATAAATTTTCTGGATTATTATGCACCTCAGTTCGGTTCGGGGCTGACCCTTGGCTCGGAATTTTGTTTCAATACGGGATATTACACACCAAAATCGGGAATCAATCCTGTCAATTACATCGGAAATCACTATCCCTATTCCTTGCCGAACCTGTTCGCTGAAAAAGGTTATTCGGTGAATTCCTTCCATTATAACAATGCGGAATTTTACAGCAGAGGAATGCTTCACAAAAGTCTGGGTTACGAAAAATATCATTCCTTTATGGATTACGGACTTCCCGAACATGATGCAATTGTTGACAGCAATATTTTGCTTTATGACGAAATTTATAATGACATAGTGAAGGACGAGCCATTCTTCAGCTTTGTTATAACGTATTCGGGACATATTCCCTACGTTTATGAAGATGCAAAGCTGTATCAGGCAAAGCTGATGCATCCTGAACGTATTGACCCTCAGATGGACCCGGAAACAAACCATTGCTATATTCTTGCGGGGGATACGGACGATTTCTTTAAAATGCTTCTTGAAAGACTTCATGCAACGGGAAAACTTGAAGATACGGTTATTGTTGCATTTACAGACCATAACGCATACGGTTTTTCGGACACCGACAAGCTCAAGCAATACAGCATTGAGGCAGGAAGCGAAAATGTGCACCGTGTTCCTGCGTTTATATACAATTACGGAACGGAGCCCATGGACATTTCAAAGCCGTGCAAAACGGCAGACTGGGTTCCCACGCTGATTAATCTTTTTGGGCTTGAAAATCACCACTGCTATGTGGGCAACGATATTCTTTCGCCTGAGAACACCGGTTTCGCTTACTTTGGGACTTACAGCTGGATAAGCGAAACGTGGACACATGACTATACAAAGCCCGAACGTGAACAGGATAAGGAAATAAATTATCAGGGACGGTTGAAGGTGAAGGAGCTTTTGATTATCAATGATATAGTTGTTGCGGGAGATTATTTTGATAAGCGACGATAAAACAAAAAAAATTTTGTAATAAATTACACTTGTAAAATCTGCACGAATGTGTTACAATTAATAAAATGGTCTTTATCCGACGATGTGTTGGATTGTATGCCGGCAAGGAGGTATCAGATATGGAAAATACAAATTTCTCGAAAACAGTTAAATTCAATGTGGAAAAAGAAATGCCATTGGAACCTCGGGAACTTATTTTGACGGTGTATAGTGCGTTGGTGGAAAAAGGGTATAATCCCATAAATCAGATTGTGGGTTATATTATGTCCGGTGACCCGTCGTATATTACCGCTCATAACGGTGCCAGAACTCTTATTCAGAAGCTGGAAACCGATGAGATACTTGAGGAACTTGTTGCGTTTTATGTTAATAATGCGGATATGTGATTTTGAGAGTGTTCAGCGCCCTGTGGCTTTTTGTCGCAGGGCGTGTTTTTTTGCATTTTGTTGCAGGATTAATTTTGTATGTTCGACAAAAACAATGAAATAAAAAATTTTTACTTTACGTATTGACTTTTTTTTACAAATATGGTAATATGAATAAAAAGCGGACAAAACGGACAAAAAGATAAATATGAAAAGGAGAAAATTATGAAGTCAACAGGAATTGTAAGACACGTGGACAATCTTGATAGAATTGTTATCCCAAAGGAGCTTTGCAAGACTCTTGAAATCGGCCCCAAAGAGGCAATGGAAATTTTCATCAATGACACACAGATTATTCTTCAAAAACATATTGAAGATGCACGGAGCGGTGTTGAGAAAACAACGGGGATTGTGAGAAGAATCGACAATCTTGACAGAATTGTTATTCCAAAGGAGATTTGCAAAAAACTTGGCATTGAACCAAAGGATGCCCTTGAAATTTTTGTGGATGAAACAAGGATTATTCTTGGAAAGTATGAGCCTGCGTGTATTTTTTGTAAGGAAGTTCAGGACACTGTTATGTACAAGAAAAAGCTGATTTGCGAAAAATGCATACGCACTCTCGCCAGCTTGATTTAGCCCTTTTGAGGGGGTTTGGAATGAATGAAAAAGAAGACTGCCACACGTGACAAAAGCGTGCATGGCAGTTTTTTTACAATAGGAAATTGCGAATTTCCTATTATAAAAAAACATTAAATCCGGAAAAAAGATCCTTCGACTACGCTCAGGACAACTGTTCCGTCTGTGAGGGAGCTATGGTCATTCTGAACGTAGTGAAGAATCTTTGAAAAAATTTTTCAAGTAAATCCTTTATGCTGTAAAACTGTTTATTGGTTTTTTCAATTCCGTAATTTTTTCAACATAAAAAACTTGATGCGGAACAAAATAAAAGGGTAAAGGAGATACAGTCCAATGAATTGTTTTTTGAAAAAATTCGTTATTTTTTGTTTTGCGGCGGTTTTGGTAAAAAACGTATACACGCCCGTCTTGGTTGAGTCAACCCAGAAATGTCCGTTGCGGAGTGCGTATGCTGCCCAAAACACCAATTTTTGAAAATACGGAGGGTCAAGCCCTCCGTACATATTTTGTTCAATTGTTTGATTTTTTATGTATTATTCCATATTTTTCATAAAAGAGCCTTATTCAAAAATATGAGAAACTCTGCTCAGGAAAACAGCCGCCTCGGCACGTGTTGCAAGGCCCTTGGGAAGAAATTCACCTGTGTCATAGCCTGAAAGAAGGCTCATACTGCACATTGCCGCAACGGGAGTTCTTGCGTAGTCGGTGATGCTTGATGCATCGGGGAATTTATCGGAAAGATTATAACTTTCATCATAGTTCAGTTTTCCGTAATTATTCAGAATACGGTATACCATTGTTGCCATATCTTCACGGGAAATATTTGCCGCAGGGTCAAACACTTTTCCGTCACGGCCTGTTGTGATTCCGATTGCCTTGGCAACGCCGATTTCGTGATAGTAGTATTTATCGGGTGAAATATCTTCAAAATTTGAAATTACCTTTGTGTCTGCGCCCAGCATCCGAACAAGCATAATGGTGAAATCGGCACGGGTTATCTTTCGTGAACAGCCAAAACTGCCGTCGTTCATACTGTTTATGATGCCCTTTTGGTTGAGGGAGATAATCGCTTCCTGCGCCCATGGATATTGAGGCAAATCCGAGAACAAAGGTGCTTCCTGAGGATTTGAAGGAGTCTGAGGTTGATTTGCGTTTTGGGCGTTTATGTCACGGATTACATTTGAAAGCTCAGCCGACTGCATGGCGCTTCCAAGTCTGTAATGTGCGTAGCCGTTGTAGTTGCTGAGGGTTTTGAGCAATGCATCCTGATTGCGAAGCTCGTTGTGACCATTGCCGCCGTACCACGCAGAGGAGGGATTGCTTTCTTCGGGGATACGGTATACTCCCTGACCGACACACAGCTTTACATCTGTGCCTGCGGCAACATCTGCCCACCATTTTGCAAGTGTTTCAAAATCGGCAATTGAATATCCGATGTTCCAGTAGAGCTGGGGCATAATCCAGTCAACAATTCCTGCCTGAACCCATAAGCGGGTGTCGGCAAAGCTGTCGTAAAAGGTCTGACTGCCGTTGGTGTTGCTTCCAAAGGAGTTGGAGGCTTTGTTTGCCCAGATTCCTGCAGGGCTGACCGAAAATATAACGTCGGGTTTTTCGGCTTTGATTGAGGAGTCAATCATTGCAATAAGGGTGGTGACGTTGTTGCGTCGCCAGTCTCCAAGGTCGTTGTATGTATCTCTGTATTTGCTGAATGTTTCACCATCGGGGAAGTTGCCCTTGGGATAAAAATAGTCGTCAAGGTGAATTCCGTCAATGTTGTAATTGCGGACAATTTCCATAACACCGTCAACAATAAGCTGATTCGCCGCAGGCTCGCCGGGGTTGAGATAAAGCTTTCCGTCGGTGTGCTGTACCACAAGGTCGGGATATTGCCTTGCGACAGAATTCCACGCAAGAGTGTTGTTGTCTGCCGCCGCCGCTGTTACACGGTAGGGGTTTATCCATGCGTGAACGGCAATTCCCCGTTTGTGGGCTTCTTCGGTTATGTATCTGAGAGGGTCAAAACCGTTGTCGGGGGCTTGTCCCTGAGTTCCGGTCAGATACTTTGACCACGGGAAGATATTTGACTGATAAAAGGCATCGCCTGAAGGACGCACCTGAAAGAACAAGGTGTTGTAGCCTAATGACTGAACATTGTTCAATAAATTATCTGCATCCTGCTTGAGTGATGTGCCCGATGTGGTGTAGCGTGATGGATAATCAAGGGCATATACTGTTGCTGCCCAGACACCGCGCACAGGCTCCTGCTGATATGCGGCAGAAACCGAAACGGGCCCTTTGACCGAAACGGAAAGGCTTCCGTCGCCGGTGCTTATGGGCAGAATATTGATGATGCAAAATAATACGGTGAGAAGACATAAAAATTTGATTTTCATAATATTGCGTACTCCTTGTCTTGAGCTATTCACAGAAAATGTGAATTTTCATAGTATATTAATTGAAGAAGCAGAAAAGAATGGCTGTTTCTTCGGATATTATTGTCGGTTGGTATCTGAAAGGAGACAAAAATGCTTGAAGTTTTTGATGCAATTGCTCACATTCAGGGAAGTGTTCTTGCACCCGAAATTCACGGATCGGTGAAATTTCTTGGCGTTGAAGACGGTTGCTGGGTTGAGGCGGAAATCTTTGGATTGCCCGAATTCAGCGAAGCAACCGAAACATCGGCGCAGGTGGGACCCTTTGGGTTTCATATCCATGAAAAGGATACCTGCGGAAGCATTCACGGAGATTCACCTTTTTCTGCTGCAGGCGGACATTGGAATCCTGACGGTGATTCTCACGGAAATCACGCAGGGGATTTTCCTGTTCTTTTTTCCAATGGCGGAACGGCAAAAATGCTTTTCTTCACAGACCGATTCTCACCTGAGGATGTTGTGGGAAGGTCTGTGGTTATTCACCAATCCCCCGATGATTATATTTCACAGCCGTCGGGAAGCGGAGGCAAGCGGATTGCCTGCGGCAGTATTGTTTCGGCAACAGAAACATAAAATTATACTTTGTTTTATTTTATATCATAATTGCCTTTTGGTCAAGAGGAAAATGAAATTATGTTTGATTCTGAATGAAGCGAGGAGTGGTTGATTAGAGATTCTTCGCTGCGCTCAGAATGACACCAATGTTCGCATAGTAACTTAACGCGTCACCCTGAGCATGGTCGAAGGGTCTTATAGGAAGTTAATCAACCCCAACAGTTGTTATAGAACCATAGAATAGAGATTCTTCGCTGCGCTCAGAATGACACCAATGTTCGCATAGTAACTTAATACGTCACCCTGAGCATGGTCAAAGGGTCTTATAGGAAGTTGAACAACCCCAACAGTTGTTATAGAACCATAGAATAGGGATTCTTCGCTGCGCTCAGAATGACATCAATGTTCGCATAGTAACTTAACGCGTCACCCTGAGCATGGTCAAAGGGTCTTACAGGAAGTTGAATAACCCCAACAGTTGTTATAGAACCATAGAATAGAGATTCTTCGCTGCGCTCAGAATGACATCAATGTTCGCATAGTAACTTAACGCGTCACCCTGAGCATGGTCGAAGGGTCTTAAAGGAAGCTGAACAACCCCAACAGTTGTTATAGAACCATAGAATAAAGATTCTTCGCTACGCTCAGAATGACCCGTTGCGGTCATCGTGTGAACTGGAGTGTAAAATTAGAGATTCTTCGCTGCGCTCAGAATGACACCGTGGGAGAGCCTGAAAAAAATAAAAAATCCGGAGTGTTATCATAAACTCCGGATTTGATGTATTAAAGTAGGTTGATTCCGTTTTCGTGACATTCTGCAATCATTTCTTCAGGCCATACCGAGGCGTGAACCTCACCGATGTGGGCTTTGTGAAGAATGAACATACAGATTCTTGACTGACCAATTCCGCCGCCTATTGTGTACGGAAGTCTGCCTGCAAGCAGGTCACGATGGTAAGGAAGTGTTGCACGGTCTTCGCATTTTGCGGCTTTGAGCTGACGCTTCAGAGATTCTTCAGAAACTCTGATTCCCATGCTTGAAACTTCAAAGGGAATGTCAAGCATATCGTCATAGAACAAAAGGTCGCCGTTCAGTTCCCAGTCGTCATAGTCGGGGGCTCTGCCGTCATGCTTTTTGCCTGAAGCAAGCAGGTCGCCGATTTGCATAAGGAAAACCGCACCCTTTTCTTTGGTGATTGCGTGTTCTCTTTCCTTTGGAGTTTTGTCGGGATACATATCCTCAAGCTCCTGAGTTGTCATGAAATACACTTCTTCGGGAAGTCTGGGCTGAATTTGCGGAAACAGCGAATTTACGTATTTCTCGGTCATTTTGAACACGTCAAAAATCTTCTTTACGGTGTGTTTCAGGGTTGAGGTTGTTCGGTCGCTTTTTGAAATAACCTTTTCCCAATCCCACTGGTCAACATATATTGAATGAATGTTGTCTGTATCTTCGTCACGTCTGATTGCGTTCATATCGGTGTAAAGACCTTCATCGTCTGAAAAACCGTATTCTTTCAGAGCGTTTCGCTTCCACTTTGCGAGGGAATGAACAATCTGAAGATTCCGGCCGGTTTCAAGAACGTCAAAGGTAACGGCACGTTCAACGCCGTTGAGGTCATCATTGAGGCCTGTATCGGGGTCAACAAAAAGAGGTGCCGAAACACGGGTGAGCTTCAACTCACGGGCAAGGTTGGTTTCAAAATAATCCTTGGTTGCTTTGATTGCAATCTGGGTATCAATCAGGTTAAGAAGCGATTTATACCCGACGGGTTTTATTACATCTGCCATTTCAAATCATAGCCTTTCTCGAAAATAGAAATAATTACAAATATTATAGCATCTTTTTTTATAAAAAACAAGTGTTTTTTATGTTTTATATTCAAAGTTTTTGGTTATACTGTAAATATACCAAATTTCAGGAGGTGAAACAGTATGACAAACAACGGTGTTTGCTGTAACGTTAATGAATGTATGTATCATGTTGAGGGTGACAAGTGCAATCTCGACAAAATTGAAGTAAGCCATGAAAAAACAAGTGCGGATTCAATTGCAATTCCTCACTTCTGCAAGAGCTACGAGAAGAAATAACTAATAATCTCATTTTTTCACCTGAAGCGGTCTTGGAAAAAGCATCTCCAAGACTGCTTTTTTTTATAATAGGAAACCAAATTGCGAATTTCCTATTATAAAAAACTAGAATTAAATTGTCCGTGCGAAATTTTCCGCCGATGGCGGAAACGCACATGGACGAAAAAAGCTGTATCCTTTTCTGCCCGCCGCAGGCGTGCGCCAAAGGCGCTTTTTTATGAAATATCTCTTGATTAAATATAAAACCCGTATATTGACTTTTATGTGATTGTATGGTAAAATTGAGAAAATTATTTCAAGGAGGAAAATTATGAAAAAGTTATTGGCAGTAATTGTGACAATGCTGTTGCTGGCAACAGTTCTGGCTGTTCCGGCTATGGCAAACGGACAAAATGAGGTGTACGTAAGTTCGGTTGATGAGCTTATGGCGGCGTTGGCTTCAGACACAAAGATTATTCTTGCACCGGGTGAGTATCTTTGCGTGTCTGAGACTGTTCAGGAAGTTTGGGAAAACGGTGAGACATGGGAATATGAGATTCCAAAGCCTGTGGATATTTTAGGATTGTCAAATGTGACAATTGAAGGTAATGGTCAGGCTGAAATTATGCTGGATGTTGGATTTGAAGCTGTAATCCGTGTTATGGACTCCGAAAACATTGTTCTCAGCGGCTTGATTCTGGGTCATGATGTGCCTGAATACGGTTGCGGAGGCAGCGGTTACGTTATTTCTCTCGGCAACAGTAACAACATCAAAATTGAGAATTGTGACCTGTACGGTTGCGGGGTATGCGGAATTGATTTGTGGAGCGGCGGAAACGTTACAGTAAACGATACTGTAATCCGTGATTGTATGGCAAATGCGGCAAATTTCTATAATTTGAACGGACCTGTAACATTTAACAACTGTACATTTTCAGCAAATGCTTATGACGCAAATACAGCATCATGGACAGCATTCTTTGAGGTTACCATGGGCGAAACGGCAGGTGAAGATGCAAAGCTCGTTCTTAACAACTGTGTGGTTAAGGACAACAAGAATACCATGTTTATAGACGGTGAGCCCGGTAAAACAAAGATTGAGTTGAACAGTTGCACATTCTCAAATAATGTGTGGGAAAATGAAGTTCATGTAAAGCATAATAAGTATAATTACTGGAGTCAGGTATATTTTGAAGACCAGAGACCCATGCTCAAGGACGGAAGAACTTTGGTTCCCATAAGAGGTATTCTTGAGGATCTTGGTTATACTGTTGATTGGGACGGCGATACAAATACTGCAATAATTTCAAAGGCTGACGTGGATTATGAAGTTCGCGTAACCATTGACAGTACCACAATATACAAGGGCGATGAAGCTATTGAAATTGACGTTCCTGCCTGCATTGTAAACGACAGAACAATGGTTCCCCTTCGTGCAATTTCAGAGGCTTTTGATATGAAAGTTGAGTGGGACGACGTAGCAAGATGTGTACTGCTGCATGCTCTTTCTGAGTAATGTGAATTATTGTGATTATTTGACAAATGTTGGGATGAATCACTTTGGTGTCATTCTGAGCCACGGGCTAAGATTCTTTATGTGGGCCCCCGATATTTGTTGCAGAACCTGAAATTTCTGCAAGACAAACCCCGCAACCCATATGGTTGCGGGGTTTTGTGGTATAAAAACGGTTCTATTTATACTCCGTTTATCAGACGCAATATGTCGTTCCAGGTTGCAAAAATCATCAGTCCGAACAAAAGAATCAGCCCGATGAAGTGGACAATTCCTTCTTTTTCGGGAGGAATTGGCTTTCGGCGAATTCCCTCAATCAGAATAAAGAAAATTCTTCCGCCGTCAAGTGCAGGAAGGGGGAGGAGGTTCATAATTCCGATATTTACCGAAATCAGAGAACCGAGCATCAAAAGATTTATAAGTCCGACAATTCCGCCACCCTGTGCCACGGTGTTCATTGTGCTTACAACACCCACGGGGCCTGAAACGTCGTTCATGCTTGCCTTACCGCTGATTAACATTCCAAGGGAGACAATAACGGTTTTTCCCATCCATATTGTCTGAAATAAGGATTCGTGAAGAATGTTCAAAACACCGGGACTTTCGGTTTTGAGGTAAATTCCAATCATATGGCTTTGGGTTCCGTCCTCATGGGTGGAGATCACGGGCTTGATGTCAAATTCAAGTTCTTCGCCCTTTCGGTCAACAAGGATTTTGGCGGTGTCTGCGCCGTTTATATTGATTTCAAAATCAATATCACGTTTTATGTTGACGGTTGAACCGTTGATTTCAAGGATTTTGTCGCCTGCCTGAAGAACCTTTGCGGCAGGTGCTTCGGGGGCGAGAGCGTCAATGGTTGTTGTTGCAATTATTCCTGTTTGAGATGTGAGGATGATTGTGTAGATAATGCACACAACAAAGCCGAGAATGATGTTCATTCCTGCGCCCGATGCAAGGATAATGAGCCTTGCATACCAAGGTTTGTTTGAAAAAGAGCCTTCATTTTGGCTGGCTTCGTCTTCGCCTTCCATTTTGCAGAAGCCGCCCACAGGAATCATTCGGATTGAATACATTGTTTGCTTTTTTCCCCACGAAATGAGCTTTGGGCCCATTCCGATTGCAAATTCATGAACGGTTACTTTGAAAAGTCGTGCTGTCAGAAAATGTCCCAGCTCGTGAACAAAGATTATCAATGAAAAAAACAGTATAGCGAAAATAATTGTCCAGATCATTATAATTTCCTTTCTTGAATGGGTCTGTAAATCATTTTGGAAAGATTCTTCGTTGCACTCAGGATAACTCTGTTGGGTTTCTGAGCAATCAGCGAAGAATCTTTATGTCAGACTCCAATATTTGCCAAAGAACCTTTTTGGATTCAGGCTATTGTCTTATTTCTTTGTCAACTTCTATTATGTCCTCAAGGGTTGGATTTGATTTATTTTTGAAGGAAGTCATTGTTTTTTCAACAAATTCGGCTATATTCAAAAATCCCATTTCATCCCTGAGAAATGCCGCAACAGCCACTTCGTTTGCGGCGTTGAGCACAGTTGGCATAATTCCGCCCATTTTTCCTGCCTTTTTTGCAAGGGCAAGGCAACGGAAGGTTTCTTCATCGGGCTTGAAAAATGTCATCTTTGCAATATCCGAAAAAGAAACCGATTCATCGGGAGAGGGCATTCTTTGGGGATAGGTGAAGGCATACTGAATGGGATGTTTCATTGAGGGCAGACTTAGCTGTGCTATAATACTTTTGTCGGCAAATTCCACCATTGAATGGATTATGCTTTCACGGTGAACAACCACCTCAATATCGTCAAAATCCACATCAAAAAGCCACTTTGCTTCAATGATTTCAAGTCCTTTGTTCATCAAGGTTGCGCTGTCAATGGTGATTTTTGCGCCCATTGTCCAGTTGGGATGCTTGAGTGCCTGTTCTTTTGTGATGTTTTTCAGTTCTGCTGTTGTTTTGCCAAAAAACGGGCCGCCCGATGCTGTGAGCAGAATTTTTTTCAGCTCAGCTCGGTTTCCGCCGTGCATTGACTGGAATATTGCCGAATGTTCGCTGTCAACGGGGAGAAGGCGGATTCCGTGTCTTTTAACGGCATCGGTGAAAAGTGCTCCTGCCGTCACCAGGGTTTCTTTGTTGGCAAGGGCAATATCCTTGCCTGCTTCAATTGCCTTCATGGTTGGAACAAGTCCTGCAAAGCCCACAATTGATGAAAGCACCATTTGAACATCCTCAAGGGTTGCGGCACGGCAAAGTCCTTCCTCGCCGCAAAGCACTTCTATATTCGTGTCTGCAAGACGGGTTTTCAGGTCGGTGTATTTTTTTTGGTCAGCAACAACGGCTATTTGGGGCTTATACTGTCTTGCCTGTTCTTCAAGGAGAAGGGTGTTTGAATTGCCCGTTATTGCTCTGACCGTAATATCTTTTTGCCCTTTCAGGTCATCAACAACCTTGAGGGCTTGTGTTCCGATGGAGCCTGTTGACCCCAGTATTGATATATTCATAAAGGCTTATCACCTTTCCTTTTTTTCTGTCAGACTAAATTAAAATTCCGATGTTTATGAGAAATAGGTAAACAACGGGAGCAATCATAATAACGCTGTCAAGTCTGTCAAGGATTCCGCCGTGCCCGGGGAATAACTTGCCGTAGTCCTTGATTCCGAATTTGCGTTTGATTATTGATGCCGAAAGGTCGCCAATCTGTGAAACAATTGCCATAATCATTCCGAGGATTGCGAGGTTTATATAGTTCACATCAATGCTCCATGCTTTTTCAAGAATCAGACCATAGAGCATACATGAACCCATACAGCCGAGGATTCCGCCAATTGAGCCTTCAATTGTCTTCTTTGGGCTGATGTTTGGGCAAAGCTTGTGTTTGCCAAGAAAAACTCCTGCAAAATATGCGCAGGTATCGGTGAGAAAAGCTCCCACAAAGGGCAACCATATGAGCAGGTTTCCGTAGTTCAGTTCTCTGATGTATAAAAGATTTGTCAAAAAGTACGGGACATAAATTACGCTGAAAATGGTCATTGCCGCATCAATAACCGAAATGGTTTTGTGTTTGATGAGCATACTGAGAAAAAGCAGAAACATAAAGCCGTATGCCATGGGCATATAAAAGGCTGTTGGGATATTGTGCAGAAAGGGCATTGCGATTGCCGCAATAAAACCCACGGCGCAGACCGCTTTTTTGTCCCACATACCTGTTGCTTTATAAAATTCGTAAAGTCCCACAATTGAAATGAGAATAATTGCGCCCGTGAGGATGGTTGGGGGAGTGAGAAGAATAGCAGCCAACACCACAACCAGCACGGCACCTGTTATAATTCGTGTTTTCATGGTATTTCCTTTCATTAAAAGCAGAAGGACTGTTACGCTAAATAAAGTTATTGTGCAAATTAACAACGATGTCACCCTGAGCGAGAGGTGAAGACTCTTCGCTACGCTCAGAATGACAATTAATTTTGCGCAACTTTACTTTAACGCAATAGCCCCTTTTCGTTATTGAAATTATACTTTGCCGAAGCGACGGTTTCGCTTCTGATAGTCAAGAACAGCCTGTTCCATATGTTTTTCCGAAAAATCGGGCCAGTTGATGTTGTTGAACCAGAACTCGGCATATGCTGCCTGCCAGAGCAGAAAGTTTGAAAGACGGTATTCACCGCTGGGTCTGATTATCAAATCAACTTCGGGCAAGGATTCGGTGTACATATACTTTGAAAAAGTATCTTCCGAGATTGCGTCTGCCGAAAGCTTTCCGTCAGCCACGGCCTTTGCAACAAGCTGTGCTGCACGGGTGATTTCATCTCTGCCACCGTAGTTCAGGGCAACGTTGAGAATGAGTCCGCTGTTGTCCTTTGTGTAGTCCTCAGCGTAGTCAATGGCTTGGTTGATTTTTTCGGAAAGTCTTGACCTGTCGCCGATAACACGGAGTATAACATTTGTTCCTGCAAACTGTTCTTCAACCTGCTGAAGGTACATATAAAGCAAATCCATCAGGGCGTCAACTTCTTTTTGGGGCCTGTTCCAGTTTTCGGTTGAAAAGGCATAGGCTGTGACGCATTTCACCCCGATTTTGTCGCAATATTTTACGATTTTTTTGAGTGTTTCGGCACCTGCACGATGCCCTGCACTTCTGGGGAGACCTCTGCGCTTTGCCCATCTTCCGTTTCCGTCCATGATGATTCCGATATGCTGAGGAATGTTATTGGGGTCAAGTGCTTCGGCGGATTTGGGTTTCTTCTTAAAAAACATGAAAAACTATACCTCTAAGATTTCCTTTTCTTTTGCAGAAACAATAGTGTCGATTTCGGCAACAAATTTGTCGGTGAGCTTCTGAATCTTTGTTTCGAGATTCTTCAAATCGTCCTCTGTGATTTCACCGTCTTTTTTCTGCTTCTTGAAGCCTTCAAGTGAGTCGCGGCGAACATTGCGGACAGCAACCTTTGCCTCCTCGCCACGTTTTGAAATTCCCTTAACCAGTTCTTTTCTTCTTTCTTCGGTGAGGGGAGGGAAGTTGAGGCGAATCATTTTTCCGTCGTTGTTGGGGTTGATGCCCACATCCGACTTGAGGATTGCTTTTTCGATTTCGCCAAGGATTGATGCATCCCAGGGCTGAATTGTGATTGTTCTGGGTTCGGGAACGGCAACGGTTCCAACCTGCTGAATGGGAGTTGCAACACCGTAGTATTCAACCGTAACCTTGTCAAGAATTGCAGGGTTTGCTCTGCCTGCACGGATTGCCGCCAAATCAGATTCAAGAGCAGCAATTGTTTTTTGCATTTTGTTTTCTGCGTTTTGCATAATATTCATCTACCTTTCAAAAGTTTTCTAAAATTGATATGTTTGATAAGTCTTATTTTACAATTGTTCCGATTTTTTCGCCCTGAACGGCTCTTTTTATGTTGTCGGGGTCGTCAAGACCAAAGACAAGAATCGGGATGTTGTTGTCCATACAAAGTGATGTTGCTGTTGAGTCCATAACTCCGAGGCCACGGTTGAGAACGTCGATATAGCTGAGTTCGTCAAACTTAACGGCGTTGGGATTAACGTGGGGGTCGCTGTCATAAACCGCATCAACCTTCTTTGCAAGAAGAATGATTTCGGCATTGATTTCAGCTGCACGGAGAGCTGCTGCTGTATCGGTTGAGAAGTATGGGTTGCCTGTTCCGCAAGCAAAAATAACAACTCTTGCTTTTTCAAGATGGCGCATTGCCTTGAGTCTTATGTAAGGCTCGGCAATCTGACGCATTTCAATTGCGGTCTGAACTCTTGCAGGAACTCCAAGCTGTTCAAGGGCATCAAGGAGAGCGAGGGAATTTATAACTGTTGCAAGCATTCCCATATGGTCGGCACGGATTCTGTCCATGCCTTCGCCCGTTCTGCCGCGCCAGAAGTTTCCGCCGCCCACAACAACGGCAATTTCACAGCCGAGGTCGGTACATTCTTTGATTTTCTGTGCAACGGTTTCAACCGTTTTTCCGTCAAGCCCAAAGCCCTTTTCGCCGGCAAGTGCTTCGCCGCTGATTTTGAGCATTACTCTTTTGTATTTTATTGACATGGGGGATTACCTCCTAAAATTAATATACATTTCCGGTTGGCATTGCAGGATCCTTTTCAACGGGATTGCCGCCTTCGGGGGTGGTTGTTGTGGAAGGATTGAAGGTGGGGGGTGTCATAGGCTTCATAGGTCTTTCTTCCGCTGCGCCTGTGACCTCTGTAACAGTTGTGTCACCTTCGGTTGCCGAAGTGTCGGCAGGTGTTGTTTCGCCGTTATTTGCCGAAGCATCGGCTTCGGGAGTGGTGGCTGTTCCGTCTGTTTTTTCGGTGGAGTCGGCAGGTGCTTGTTCACCCTCAGATTCGGAGGGTGTTGCAGAAGCCGGTTCGGAATTCTCTGCAGGTGCTGAAGATTCCGGTGTTGCGGCAGGAGCAGGAGCAGGTGCCGGTTTTGACTGAGCAGGAGCTTCAGCCTTTTTCTCAGGCTTGCTTTCCTGCTTTTTGTCTGATTTGTTTGAAGAAGTTTTTTCTTCAAGCTGTTTTTCAAGTGCTTCGATTTCTTCTTTCAGGCTTTCGTTTTCAGCTACAATTGTGGGGTTATCCCAAACAATCGGGTTTGCTATGAAATAGAGGGAAAGCACAAAGGAAATAAGAAATGTCAGCAACGTTCCTCCTACAAAGCCGAGAATTGTCAATGTTTTTTTTGAATTTGGTGAAAGTTTTGATTTCTTCATAATTTGACAGCCTTTCTTCAAAGTTTTTATGGTAATAAGATTTGTTTTTAAACTTTTCTTTGCCCGAAAAATTGTCAAACGGGCACTTTGCCTTAGTATAACATATTTTGAAGAACTATTCAAGACTTTCTGAAAAAATAATAAGAAAACCTTATTAAAAAAAATTTTGGTATTTTCGTCCCTTGACAACAATTGTCATTTGTGCAATAATTGAAATATAATCATTGTCGTGGAAACGGCAGAATGCCGTTTTAAGCGGAATATGTTCCGCAACTTTCAAGCTGTTAGCTTGAAAGCCACGCATGATTGCAATAGTGTCGGTCTTTGAAAACCATAGTTTTCAAAGGCGTTTGCGATACATCGCAAACAAAAAACGCAAAAGCGTTTCACCGATCACTATTATAATAACAGAAGAAAGTATGTTTATATATTATATTGGAAGGAAATGGTGAAAATGCAAAATCGGCAGTATGAAAAACGTCGCAAATTTATTGTTAATGTGACGTATTTTGCATTGATTGTGACGTTGGTGTTTTTGTTTTTTAAATATGCCGTTGTGTGGTTGATGCCTTTTGTAATTGGGTTTATTCTTGCAGCTATTGCAAATCCTCTGGTTTCAAAAATATGCGACAAAACCAAAATTAACCGAAAACTTTGCGCTTTTGTTGTGATGCTTCTGGAATATTTTCTGATAGTTTTTGTTGTGTGGGTGGCAATTGCAAAAATTCTGAGTTCGGCTCAGGAGGTTTTTGTTGATTTGCCCAGGTATTTTGATGAAAATATTGTTCCCTTCTGGAAGAATTTCAAGATTACTCTCACGGAAATCAGCAAGGACTGGCCGCCGGAAGTTCTTGTTCACGTATCATCCTTTACCGACGGTGCTTTTGAAAGTCTTCGCGGATTGATTTCAGGAGCTTCGGAACACTTCCTTTCGTTTATTACCCAAACCACGGGTCGTATCCCGTTTTTGTTCCTGAGTGTGGTGTTTACCGTTCTTTCGTCCTTCTTTATAAGTATGGATTATGACAAAATCAGGGAATGGGTCAAAGGTCATCTTCCTGTCAGAATGATTGGTGTTGTCAGCGACACAAAACTGCAACTGGGAAAAACACTGCTTAAATATGTCAAGGCTTACAGCATTGTTCTAAGCATCACTTTCGTTGAACTTATTATCGGATTGATGATTCTGCGTGTTGAAAATGTGTTGGGTATTGCGGCGATTATTGCTGTGTTTGATATACTCCCCATTCTCGGAACGGGCGGCATTGTTATTCCGTGGTCGCTGTTCTCCTTTGCTTCGGGAAGTTATTTTCTGGGAATTGGGCTTCTTGTTCTTTATCTGGTTATTGTTCTTGTGCGGAATTTTGCTGAACCGAAGATTATCGGAATGCAGCTGGGATTGCATCCCCTTGTAACATTGCTGACAATTTATGTGGGATACAGATTTTTTGGTATTATCGGAATGATTGGACTTCCTGTTATGACAACAATTTTTCTTGCTTTGCATAAAACGGGAAAACTTAACATCAAGGCATTCTCCGCAAACGGAGCGGAAAATGATGAAAGCAATGATGAATAATACAAAAATCCTGTCGGAAGACAGGATTTTTGTATAGATGCTGTGATGTCCATGTTAGGAAAAACAACCGTTAAAAGTATAAATAAATTCTTGACAAAATCAAGAATTTATAGTATAAT